>JANOTV010000173.1:0-4648 GCA_031416495.1 Gemmatimonadota bacterium | reverse complement strand
CGCGTGCGCAATTGATCGTAACCCTTTCGCGATCACTCCGCTCGCCCTCGTGAAAGGGAGAGTTCCGGGCGGACGCGGAATCGGTCGATGGAGAATCCGAGAAGGCGGTCGGCCGCGAGCGGGTCCGCGAGCGAGCGGAATCGTGCCAGCGACCCGCGGCGACCCGCGGCGGCGTAGCGCGGCGTGCCGCGTCGCACGATACTTTGACGTCCCCGATTGGAATTGCTGTCCCCCTGTCCCCACCCCCGTCGTTCCCCATGGCACCGCGCGCCTGCGCTGCCAGATCTCCGCCGCGCACCTGCGCGACGACCTTGACCACGCCGTCCGCGCCATTCGGAAGGTCGGCCTCAGCATCGGAGTGATCAGATGAATCGGATCCGTCTCACGTCCCTCCTCTCCGCGCTCCTCGCGACCGCGACGCTCGGCGCGCAGTCTCCGGCGGCTGCACCGGCGATCACGCCCCTCGTCTCCACCGAGTGGCTCCAGGCCGAGCTGGCCAGGCCCGACCTGGTGATCCTCCAGCTGAGCGCCACCGAGGACTTCGCCAAGGCGCACATCCCGGGCGCCGTGAGCGTGGACTTCATGCGCGAGTTCGTCGCGCCCCCCGTCGAGGGCGGTCTGCGGACCGAGCTCCCTACCGCCGATGCGCTCGAGCGCGTGCTGCGCGAGAAGGGCATCACGGCAACGAGCCGCGTGGTGGTCGTCTTCGACCAGCCGAACGCATTCACGCGCGCCGGGCGTGCCTTCTTCACGCTCGAGTGGGGGGGACTCGCCGGCCGCGTCGCCGTGCTCGACGGCGGGCTCCCGAAGTGGGTGCGCGAGGGCCGAGCGACGGCGAGCGGTGCCGGCCGCTCGCCGGCGGCTTCGACGATCGTGCTCACTCCCGAACTGCAGCGCCGCGCCACCCGCGACGACGTGCGCGCGGCGGTCGGGCGCGCGGGGACGCGTATCGTGGACGCGCGTGACACGGTGTTCTACCAGGACCTGCGCGACAACGGGATGCCGCGCGGCGGGCACGTCGCGTCGGCGGTGAGCCTGCCCTTCAGCGTCGTCACGAATGCGGACGGCACGCTGCGCTCGCGCGAGGAGTTGGCACACGCCGTCTTGGCGGCCGGCATCGGCGCGGACGACCAACTCGTGAGCTACTGCCATATCGGGATGCAGGCATCGTGGATGTACTTCACTCTGCGCGTGCTCGGTCGCGACGTGCGGATGTTCGACGGCTCGTTCGACGAGTGGAGCCGCGACGCGTCGTTGCCGATCGAGGGCGCGCGGCCCAAGCCGGAGTAGCCTCTCACAGGCCACTCGGGCCGGGCGCCGCGACCCGCCGGACGCTCAGGTTGCGGCGGGTTCGGCCTTCTTGGCGCGGGTCTTCACGCGCCGCGCGCGAGGCACGCCACCCTCGAGTTCAACATCGTGGATGCTCAGGCACCCACTGTCGCTACTTGGCGCCCGGGACGAGCACGGCGTCGATCACGTGCACCCAGCCGTTCGACGCGCGCACCGACGCGATCACTTTGGCCCCACCGATGAAGAACGCGCCGTCCTTCTTGGTGATGGTCTCACGCCCGCCGTCCACCATCCCCAAGGACTGGCCGTCCTGGAAGTAATCGAGGTCCAGGGCCGAGGTGGTGACATGGTGATGCAGGATCCCCTTGAGCTTCGACTTGTTCTCCGGTTTGAGCAGGTCGTTCACCGTGCCTGCCGGCAGCTTGTCGAATGCGGCGTTCGTCGGCGCGAAGACGGTGAACGGGCCCGCGTTGGCGAGCGCGTTCACGAGGTCCGCCGCCTTGAGCGCAGCAACGAGCGTCGTGTGGTCCTTGGAGCCGACGGCGACCTTCACGACGTCGGGTTGCGACACGTCGTCCTGGACGGTGGCCTGATCGCTCTTGGAGATCAGAGCGCCAGAGTCGGCGGACTCGCTCCCGTTGGAGGGCGTGCAGGCGATCAGTGCGGCGACGGCGACGGAGGAGAGCAGGCGGATGGCGGGCATAGCGGAGCCTCAGGCGGTAAAGGTGCAAGTAGTACGCACCAAAGAATGAGGTTCTCCGGAAAGCCGCGCAGTCAGGAGATTCCGCGAGTCCTGTAGGGAGATTCCACTACGGGTTTCGCGCCGCCTTCGGGAGGAAGCCGGAACGAGAGGCGGCTCGGTCCACTCGTGGACCGGACCGCCCTCACATCTCCCTTCTCACATTGAATTGCGGAGGCGTTTCGTTCGTGAACTTTTACGCCCCGTACACACACTGTCGTCGTGCCCCAACGCTGCGACATCTGCAACACCCCGCACACGCAGAGTGACAGCTTCCTCTGCCCCACCTGCGAACACGCTTCGCGGGAAGCGCTCGTCTGGTACCACCTCTACCTCCTACGAGACGTCGAGCTCGACGAGCGCCGTGAAATGGGCAGGAACGACAGAGCGGCCAGCAAGGCGCCGCAAGCCGTGATCACCGGAGGCAGTGCCGCCGCCAGCTGCGGCACCACCTCGTTCAGCGTCACCAACAGCACGTTCGCGGGATGCACTGCCGCCAGCGCTCCGACGATCGCCATCGCCGCACCGAAGAGCGCACGCCCGCCCCTCGGCTTCTCCGCCACCTCTCCTGCCCTGCTCTTCAAACTCGGCATCCAACCTCCATATGTAGTAGAGTGGCCCAGCCCGATCCTACCGCCCGTCCTTCGGCGGACACGGGTCGTTCCCGTACGAGTTCTTCTCCGAGATCTGCCCGTCCTCCCGGTGGATCGTGTGCTCCAGCTGCAGGCGTCGCGCGATCTCACGACCCGCCGTGACCGCCTCGACCTTGAGCCGGTGCCGTGACTCCACTCGGCCGTCCACCTTGTTCCACCATCCCGCGCCGTTCGCCGACGGCACGGTGTGCACTCCCCCGCTTCGCTTCATCTGTCGACCCTCGCTGTAGTGGGTTGATGGACCTACGCCGCCTTCGTCTCCTCGGCCGCGTTGCGCGCACCGGCCCCGCCAGGCGCCTGATGCACTCGCTTCGCGCCGCGCCAAGCCACGATCTTCACCCAGTCACCGCGGAACGAGGCGCGCACGATCGCGTCGAGACGTTCCACCGCGCGACGGCCGCGGGTCAGCTGCACCTTCAATCCGGTCCGCGCAGCGACGTGCGTGCCGATCTGCGTCGCGCGGCCTCCCATCAGTCGCTCGAGCGCATCACGTGCACTCTGGAACTGCGTGATGAAGTCCGCGGGCATTCCATTCACGATGAACACCGCCTCGAACTGTCGAACCGCCTCGATCATGCCATCGCTCGCCGCGAGCACCTTCGTCGGTCCGATCGGCATCCTCGGCATGCGAAGTGCCGCCGGAAGACCGACATCAGAGTCGGGCGCGATCTGCGCACGCGCGATCGTCACGATCGGGCGCATGTGCCGGTCGTAGATCGCCTGGATCTGATCGGACTGACGCCGCGTCTCCGCACGCCCGAGCTCGCGTCCCGAGACCTGCGCGCCGGCGTAGCCGCGCAACCGCTGGATGACGTCGTCGAGCATCACCCGCGCGCTGTCGTAGTTCAGCACGCCGGTCGCCGGGTTCGCGTCCAGGAACGAACGCACTCGAACGAACGAGTCCATCACCTGCTTCTGCCTGCTGTGCATTGCTGCCTCCTTCCTACATGGATGTGAATGGACGCAATTCCTCCGGCAAACCCCACCCGCGTGCGTCCGTCACGGGTGAGAAGACTCTTCTCGACTGCTGTTCATGCCTCGTAGGCCGCTAGAGATGCCTTCGAGGCCACTCGACGCCTCTCAACGCATGCTGATCGTCGCTCATCGTTTGCTCGACAGTGCTCCGAGGGCATTGCTCGATGCTTCTCGATCGCTGGACACTGCTCGCAGGGCACCACTCGATGTTCAGCGATCGCCACTCCCTGCTCGCAGCGCATCACTCGCTGTTCACCGATCACCATTTCCTGTTCGCAGAGCCCGACTTGCCGTTCACTGATCACCACTCGCTGCTCACCGGGGGCGACTTCTTGCTCACTGTTCGTGAGATGTCGCTTGCAGTCGCCAGGATGCTGTTCTCACCTCGCACGATCCGCGTTGCCGTTCGCGAGATCGCGTTGATCGACGCCGAGTTGAGCGTGGGCGCGCTGTACTTGAGCGTGGGCGCGCTGTACTTGAGGGTGGGAGCACGACAATGGGGTTTGCCGGACTTTCACTTACGATCGGCGGCCAGGAACTCCACACTCTCCGCCTTCGGCTTCGGTCGAGAGGTGGTGGACTCACGCCTCTTCGGTTGATTGACCCCTCTACTGGTACATGTCTCGAGACCCCCGCTTTTCATTATGCCCGAATGGCCAGTTTTGACCCGCCATTCTGACCCCACCAACCGATGAGACTCGCACGCATCAAGCGACAACCCGAGGGAAATAGCCTGCTGGTGGGCACGGTCCCGCCGCCTAAGGAGAGCCTGGCCACTGCGCCCACTCTCGAGCAGCTCTTCCTCGAGGCGTATCACCGGCTGCACGGGCGCATCCTCGACCACGCGGAACGATTCCTCAGCAAGGACGACGCGCTCGATGCGGTCGGGGACGCTATCGAGTCGCTCTGGCGCCGCTGGCCCACTCTCTCCCAGGAGAAGCGGAGCGACAAGTACGTCTTCGCGTCTCCAGCTTCTCGCTCGGATCCTTCG
>JANOTV010000172.1:0-2110 GCA_031416495.1 Gemmatimonadota bacterium | reverse complement strand
GCGCGCGGCCGTCGAACTCGCGAAGGATTGGCGCAGCGACCGCGTGCTGCGCCGCCTCGAGGCGCTGCTCATCGTCGTCGACCGCCAGCACGCGTACATGCTCTCCGGCAACGGTGAGCTGATCGAGCCGGATGACGGGATCCTCGCGATCGGATCCGGCGGTTCGTATGCCCTGGCGGCAGCGCGTGCGCTCATGCGCGAGACGTCGCTCCCGCCCGCGGAGATCGTGCGGCGCGCCATGACGATCGCCGGCGAGATCTGCATTTACACCAACACGCAGATCACCGTCGTCGAACCTTCGCCGGCGCCCTGACGATGGCGAGTCCCCGCACCGAACAGGCGCTCGCGCGCCTCGCCGACCTGACGCCGCGCAAGATCGTCGCCGAGCTCGACCGCTACATCGTGGGCCAGAGCGACGCGAAGAAGTCGGTTGCGATCGCGCTGCGCAACCGGTGGCGCCGCCAGCGCACGCCGGAATCGATCCGCGACGAGATCGCGCCGAACAACATCATCCTCATCGGCCCGACGGGCGTGGGGAAGACGGAGATCGCGCGCCGGCTCGCGAAGCTCACCGGCGCGCCGTTCATCAAGGTGGAGGCCTCGAAGTTCACCGAGGTCGGCTACGTGGGGCGCGACGTGGAAGGCATGGTGCGCGACCTCGTGGACAGTGCCATCGACATGATGCGCACCGAGCGTGAGCAGGAGGTCGAGGACCTCGCGAACGATCGGGTGGATGACCGCCTGCTCGATCTCCTGCTGCCGACGCCGGTGGAAGCGACGCCTGGCACGCCGGCGGCCGCGGGTGCGAACGATCCGCAGCGCGTCTTCGTCGCATCGTCCGAGGGCAGCGTCACTCAGGAGCGGGAACTCGCGCGCGAACGGCACAAGCGCACGCGTGACAAGCTCCGCCAGTTGATGCGCGACGGGCAGCTCGAGGCGCGCGAGGTCGAGGTGGAAGTCACGCAGGCCGGTGGCCCGATACTCGACATGATGGGCCAGCAGGGCGCGCCCGAAGGCATGGGCAACTTCGCCGAGATGCTCTCGGAGATGATGCCGAAGAAGACCCGCAAGCGCACCGTGCCGGTGTCCGAAGCGCGGCGCATACTGCTCGACCAGGAATTCGACAAGCTCATCAACCTCGACGACGTGATCGCCGATGCGCTCGAGCGCGTGGAATCGCTGGGCATCATCTTCCTCGACGAGATCGACAAGATCGCGGGCGGCAAGAGCGACCATGGCGGACCCGACGTCTCGCGCGAAGGTGTGCAGCGCGACCTGCTGCCGATCGTCGAAGGCTCGAACGTGCAGACGAAGTACGGCATGGTGAAGACGGACCACGTGCTCTTCGTCGCCGCCGGTGCGTTCCACGTGTCGAAGCCGAGTGACCTGATCCCCGAGTTGCAGGGCCGCTTCCCGATCCGCGTCGAGCTCAAGTCGCTCACCGAGGAGGACTTCGTCCGCATCATGACGGAGCCGGAGAACGCACTCACGAAGCAGTATGCGGCGCTGGTGCAGGCCGAGGGCTGCGAGCTCACGTTCACTCCCGATGGCATTGCCGAGATCGCGAAGATCGCGGCGCGCGTGAACTCCCGCATGGAGAACATCGGCGCGCGTCGCCTGCACACCGTGATGACGACGCTGCTCGAAGAACTGCTCTTCGAACTTCCCGACCGCGGCAAGGCGCCCGAAGTGATCGACGCGGCCGTGGTGCGCATGAGACTCTCGGCGATCGCCGAGGACGAAGACCTCCGGAAGTACATCCTCTGAGTCGGAGCGGACGCCACACGTGAGCAAGAAGCACGGTCCTCATCGCGACTTCCTCGCGATCACCGATTTCTCGTCCCCCGAACTGCACGCCCTGTTCTCCCTCGCCGATCGCATGCGGCGTGGCGAGTACACGGCGAGGCCGCTCGAAGGGAAGTCGTTTGCGATGCTCTTCATGAAGTCGTCCACGCGCACACGCGTGTCGTTCGAGGTGGGCGCATGGCAGCTCGGCGCGCATCCGCTCTTCCTCACGCCGCGTGACGTGCAGCTCGGCCGCGGCGAGGCGGTGAACGACACCGCGCGCGTGCTCGATCGCATGGTGGATGGCATGATGATCCGCACATTC
>JANOTV010000171.1:0-2505 GCA_031416495.1 Gemmatimonadota bacterium | reverse complement strand
ACCGTGCGCGGCGCCGGCTCGAGCAGCAGCAGAGACTCGGCGGCCGCGGCGTCGTACGCGAGCGGCGGGAAGGCGCGCCCGAGCTGGTTCGGCGCGCCGACGGCCTCCCAGATGGGGCGCAGAGTGTGCACCATCTTCCAGTGCGCGACCCACTTGCCGCTCGCGCCCGCCTGCTGCTCGCGCGCGCCCCCGGCCTGCGCGCGCGCCATGCCCTCAGCGACGCCCTTCGTCGAGCCCACGGGGATGTTCGGTTCCATCCCGCCCTGCCAGAGTGCGAAGCGGCCGTGGCGATCAGGGGTGTTCACGGCGCAGCGCACCCGTCCCTCGTAGTGACGCATGTAGCCGTACGTCATGGTGATCGCACTGATGTCCGGATTCACGAAGGCGTGGTCCCACGCCATCGCGTCGGAGACGCTGTTGATGTAGTCCCAGCGCCCGGTATTGAACCCCACGAAACGGCGACCGAGCGCCGCGCGGATCTCCATCAGCTGAAAGCAGGCCTCGAGCTGTTCGACGAGCACGTACGTCTTGATGCTCGCGACAGGGAGACCGAGATGACGCTCGAGCGCCGCGAGGATGTCATGCCAGAACGCGGCCTCCTCGGCCGTCTGGATCTTTGGCAGGTAGAGGACGAGCGACCGACCCTCGGTGCGCAGCGTCGCCTGGTTGTTCACGATGTAGAGTGTCGCGTCCACGATCGACGCCGAGAGCGCCCGACCGTCGCGGTCGCGGAGGTGGCGGTCGACCAGGTGCAGACCGCGTGCGCGGAAGATCCGCGTGGTGAACGCGAGCTGCTCGCGCCAATCGGAGATGATCTCCCGGCCGAGGGCTTCGCGCGCCCAGGCGTTCATCTCCGCCGCCACGCGCTCGGCGACATCGAGGAACCGCGAGTCGGACGCGAAGGCGAGCTTGAGGTTCCGATGGTTGTCGAGCGACATCGTCTCGACCTGGCCGAGTGCGTCCTCGCCGTCGAACATCCAGCCGTCGGCGCCGGAGAGCAGGGCGTAAGCGACGTTGCGGAGTCCGGCGGCGAGGTCGGCGCGGGGGCGCGTCGCGGGGCCGGTGCCCTGGATCCACTGGCGCTGCAGGTCGGGCGGGATCTCGGAGCCGTCGAACCGCCCCTCGCGGGCGTCGCGCACCGTGAGCGAAGTGCGACTGATGGTCGCCGCGGCGTCGAGGAAACCGATCCGCCGCCCCTCGCGCGCCCGTGCGGCGCGCCGCTCGATGCGCTCACGCATCAGCCGCCGCCGATCGTCGTCGAACGGGGCCAGTACCTCGAGCGCCTCCCACGCGGCGGGCGTGAGCACGTCGGCATAGCGCTGCGCGATGTCGGCGCGGACGGTGAGTCCGCGTCCGGGCAACTGAGGGGTCGTCGTGCTCGCAGCCATTCGCGCGTCTGCTCCTCTGGTCAACTCGTGCTAAGATAGGAGATGGAACTGGCCAGCGACATCGCCGGGGCGATCCTCGAGGGCTTCGATCGGCACTACCGCATCTTCAGCAAGATGTGCGCCGAGGCCCAGGAGCGGTTCGAGCGCGCAGACTGGGCCGCGGTGCGGGCGGCGCAAGGCGCGCGCATCGACCTGTACGACGCGCGGGTGCGGGAGGCCGTCGCGGCCATCACGACGCGGTTCCCGCGTGCACGCGACGACGAATCGGTCTGGCCGCAGGTCAAGCGCGCCTACATCGAACTCCTGTACGATCATCGTCGGCCCGAGCTGGCCGAGACGTTCTTCAACTCGGTCGCGTGCCGCGTCCTCAAGCGGACCTACTACCGCAATGAGTACATCTTCTGGCGCCCGGCGGTCTCGTCGGAGTTCATCGACGGGGAGCGTCCGGCGTATCGCTGTTACCACCCGGCGACGCAGGGATTCCGTCGCACGCTCGCTGCGATCATCGCGGACACCGGGCTCGGTGTGCCGTTCGAGGACCTGCCACGCGACCTGCGGCATCTCGTCCGGGCCCTGCGAATGCATTTCCCTCGCCCGCAGGAACGGCACGCGAACCTCCAGGTGCAGGTGCTCTCCTCGCTCTTCTTCCGCGGCCAGGCCGCGTACATCGTCGGGCGGATCATCAACGGCGACCAGGAGCATCCGTTCGCCGTACCCATTCGGCACGCGGCGGATGACGGCCCGCTGGTCCTCGACGCGCTGCTCCTCGGCACCCAGCGACTCGACGTGCTCTTCAGTCTCGCGCGTGGCTACTTCATGGTGGAGATGGACGTACCGGCGGCGTACATCGGATTCCTGCGGAAGCTCATGCCGACGCGCGCCGCGGCGGAGCTCTACACGGCGGTCGGGCTGCAGAAGCAGGGCAAGACCCTCTTCTATCGCGACCTGCAGGAACACCTGGCGCACGCGACGGACCGGTTCGTGGAGGCCCCCGGTGTGCGCGGACTGGTGATGGTCGTCTTCACGCTGCCGTCGTTTTCCTGTGTGTTCAAGCTCATGCGCGACACCTTCGGGGCGCCTAAGCAGTCGACGCACGACGACGTGCGTCGCCAGTACC
>JANOTV010000170.1:0-10589 GCA_031416495.1 Gemmatimonadota bacterium | reverse complement strand
ACCGACGTCATCGTGGTCGGTAAGTGCGAGCGCGGTGAGGTCGAGCGCAACGGCGCGCTCGACGAGACGCTCCGGATCGGACGCGCCATCGAGGAGCGAGAAGGTGGAATGACAGTGGAGCTCGGCGTAGGCGGTCATGCGAAGCAACTCGCAGAACAATGCAGGAGAAAGGCAGCGCAGTGACCTCCCACCTCCCACCTTCCACCTCCCACCTGCCGTTCAGTCATACCACCCCTGTAGCCGCCAGCCGCCTTTGGCGGAATCGCGGTAGAGCAGCAGGTCCTGGCCGAGCTCATCGCTCTCGCAGCGCCAGTAGTCGCGCGCGAACGGCTCCGCGTGCCACCATTCGCCAGAGAGTCGCTCGGGGCCTTCGGCGCGCGTGAGCGCGATGCGGCGGCCGCGCCAGAACATCCGGATCGGTGTGCCGCGCCGGTCGGTGGTGATGGCGACGGGTTCGGGGGTCTCGAGCAGTCGTGCGGCGAGCGTGGGCGCGCCTTCGCGCGCTGTGCGCGCCAGATCCACCGGCGCTGTGCGCGCCAGATCCACCGGCGCCGTGCGCGCCGCCTGCTCCACTTCCTCCCAACCTCCCGCACGCTCCGGCGCATACGAATCGCGCAGCGTCGGTCGCACGACAGCATCGGTGCCCAGCGTGTTCCGCAACCGTGCGAGCGCCGATTCCGCGGCGGCCGGATCGCGCCACGACGCAGCGAGCAGGTCGCCCTGCTCGGCCGACGACGGCGCGGTCGCGCTGACGCGGATCTCCACCGCGGCGATCGGCGCTGCGACCTTCCATCTGTCGAGCAGCGCGCGGCAGCGTTCGAAGAGCGGCGCCGCGCGCGCGATCGGACGCGCGGGGCGCGCCTCACGAGTGACCGTCGTGCCATCATCGAGGGTGAGCGCGATCGACACCGCAGCGGCAGCGAGTCCATCGGAAGAGAGCGCGCCGACGAGACGGTCGAGCGACGCGCGCACGAGGAAGAGCACCGGCTCCATCGTCGGCGCGCTCGTCGCGAGTTCATGGCGGATGGTGCGAGGATCATCGGTGCGACCGAGTGTCGCGCGGCGCGGATCGTCGCCGCGCGCGAGGCGCCATGCGGCGAGCCCATCGGCACCCCATCGGCGTTCGACCTCGAGCGGATCGAGCACCGCGAACGCGCCTGCGGTGTGCAAGCCGAGTGCGGTGAGTGTCTCGCGAAGTTCCGCGTCCATGGGAAGCAGCGTGATGGGGACGCGCGCGAGGTAATCGCGATCGCCGCCCGGCGCGATGTGCAGGGGGCCGTTCTCCTTCGCGTGGCGCGATGACCAGGTGGCGGCGCAGGCGGTGACGCAGCTGTCGGCCACCGCGACGCGTGCGCGCGGATGCCATGCGCGCGCGAGCTCAAGGAGCGTGGTCGCGAGCAGGCGCTCGCCGCCGATGCCGTCGAAACCATTGGCACCGACCCACCAGGTGCCGGGTGCGTCGCGCACGGGCGAGACGAGCGGGCTCGTGACGAGGAAGGCCGCGCTCGCGCGCGCCGTCTCGCGACCGATGACCGATGCATCCCACGGGAGGAGCGTGAGGCCCGCGCATTGTGCGCGCGCCTGTGCGACGGTCATCCGCGCGCGGACGCCGACGCGCGTGGCCGCGGCGGTGGCGATGCGCACGAGCGTGCCTTCGGTGAGTGCGATGGGGAGCGCATCCCAGTGTGGATCGTGCCCCTCACCGCCGTGCGCGGCGTGTTCGAGCCACGCCGCGCCGATCGGGAATCTCGGGATGCGCACAGATGCGACGCGTGATGCTGATGCCACCAGGAGCCTCCGAAAAACCGACCTGCAGGTGTTGATGGGGACCGCCCTTCTCGAGCGTGATCGTGACGCGGCGTTTTGGCGCCTCCTCCCGCTTGAGCACCAGCCGCAGTGCGCCGCCGATCTCCGAAGCGCGCGTTCCCTCGCCGAGGAGCAGCAGCGCGGCGTCCGAATTGCGCGCGAGTTGTGCGAGCCGCACCCCGACCATGCGCGGGAGCACCGACGCACCGTCGAGCACCACCAGCGCGAAGGTGCCGGTGCGAAGGAGGAGGTCGGCGCACCAGGGTGCCCGGGCGGGATCGGCCGGGCGCACGACCCAGAGGGCATCCCCATCCATAGACGTTTTTGTCGTCACCCAATCGCGCGGATCGAGGGTGCGGGTGGCGTCGACCCATCCCACGCACCGCCCGGCCGTTATGGTCGCCGCGACGAGAGACCGAGCGATTGTCGTCTTGCCAAGTCCTTGTGGTGCGAGGAGTTCAGTGATGCGTCCTGCCGGGATGCCACCTCCGGGGAGGATGGCGTCAAGCGCGGCCAAGCCCGTCGGGAGTCCCGGCGTTGTACTCGGGGTGCCGGCCACTACGGCGGCCAACTGCTGGCGAAGGGCTGCGAGGGACATTTTCATTGCACCCGAACTGGGAACCAAGGACCGACCTCTGCCCCATAATTACCGAACGAACACCGAAGCACAAGAGGTGCGGGCGGGCCACTAAGTTCATCTGACGTCCTTCATTTACCCCTCAGCACGGCCCACGATATGCGTCTTTTCATCATCCTCGGTTCCATCTCGGCCGCACTCAGCGTGGCGGCGGGTGCCTTCGGCGCCCATGCGCTGCGCGCACGGATCGAGCCGCGGATGCTCGAGGTCTTCGAGACGGGAGCGCGCTACCAGATGTACCACGCGCTGGCGCTGTTTCTGGTGGCGTGGATGGTGGATCGGGGAATGCAGGCCGGCGCGGCGGGATGGCTGTTCGTGGCCGGGACGCTGCTGTTCTCGGGGTCGCTCTACACGATGGCGTTCACGGGGGTGCGCGGGTTGGGCGCGGTGACGCCATTCGGCGGCCTGTGTTTTCTGGCGGGGTGGGTCTGGGTCGCGGTGGTGGCGGTGCGGAGCGGGCGCTAGCACGCGATCAGGCACCATGGGATCAGGACAGCAGTTGAGCCAAGCCTTCCCGACGAAAGTTGCCGCATGTTGTTCCAGCACCGCTGCGAGAAAATCGCCCCGTCCGTATACTACCTCGCGCGCAGTTCCCGCATTCCTCGTCCCTTCGAGGCTCATTGGTGCCGAACGTCTTCCTTCGCATATTTCCGATGCGCCTCGTTTATGCCACCGCGTTTGCGTTGGTCGCGATCGCCGAATCGAGTGCCCAGAGCCTCACTTTCGGCGAACTCTCCGGCATCGTCCAAGACGCCAGCCGACAGCCAGTCCGCGACGCCTATGTCCGCGCCATTGACCAGGCATCCGGCGCCGTCCGCAGCGCAACCACCGGCCGCGATGGCCGCTTCCGGTTCGGCGCTCTCGCCGCCGGTCGCTACCAGGTCGCCGCAGAAGCCCTCGGTTACCGCCCAGTCGTCGTCACCGACGTCGTCGTTGCCGCCGGACACTCGGCCGTGGTCACGATCACCTTTCGCACCGCCGTTCCGCCCGTCACTCAGATCGACACCGTTCGAACCACCGGCTCCGCCGCCACGGGATTATCCTGGCTGATGGATCGCGGTTACGCCGACCTCCTCGGCGGACGACGGATCCTCGGTGACGCCGCGCTCCTTTCGACGACCGCCGATGAGTCGGGCGTCGAAGGCCTGCCGTGGCGCCTCACCGGACTCATGATCGATGGCTCGCGCGCAGCCAACTTCGGCGCGCCCGGAAGCGACGGCGCCGAGGCGGCCGGACAGGCGTTCCCACTCCGCGGCATCACGAGCGCCAGCGCAGGTGGCCTCGGCTTCGACGTTGAAGCGGGAGGTACCGGCGTCGGTATCCGCGCGACCACCATGCGCGGCGCCGATGAAGCCGCGCTGCGGGGCGGCATCGAGGGCGGCACGGCCGACTATGGTGCGCATGTCGTCGCAGGTGGCGCGCTGCAAGGTGACACCGCACAGGCAGTCTTCGGCGCGGACTATCAGCGCAGCGAGATCTCCCGGCCGTTGGCGTTCGGCAGCGACGCGAACGCAGCGGCTTTCACGGGAAGCCTGCTCGCTCCGTACAGAGAATCAGCATCGCGATTCGAGGAACGCTTCGGCGGATTCGGCCGACTCGACTTCCAGCCGAGCGAGCGCCTGGCCGTGAACATGCGCGCCTCGGCGACGCGCACGGTATCAAGCGGGCTCGGCGAGGCATCGGGCCTGGTCTCCAGCTACGGCACCGACTACAAGGGCCTCGCGGCCAACGCCGCCGTGAACATCTTCGCTCGCCTCTCCGCGCGGTTCACGCAGGAGTTCCGCATCTCGGCCGACATCACCGACGCGAATGGTTCTGCGAACCTGCTCCCGCGCACGACACTCGCCGGCGCAGGCATCACCGTCGGCGCGGGCGAGTTCGAGCCGTTCGACGAAGCGCGCACCACGCCGCGCGTCGCAAGCATCCTGCACGCACGCCTTGGATCGCACCAGCTCAAGGCAGGCTTCGCCTACGCGCAGCATCGCGTGGATGCTCGCTATTCGAATGAATCTGAAGGCTCGTTCCGCTTCGGTGACGGCGCTGATCTCGCCGCAGGCATCGGTGCATGGCGCCGCCTCGAGGGCGCGGTGCCCGCGGGTGAGTTCAGCATGTCGGAGCGTGCGTTCTTCCTGCAGGACGCATGGGAAGTCGCTCGTGGATTCTCTCTCACGCTCGGCGCGCGCTGGGACGGCACGAGCCTTCCGGGTGGAGAGATCGAACAGAACGCCGACTGGCTCGCGGTCAGTGGGATCGACAATCGCCTGACGGAGTCGAAGATCACCAGCTTCTCGCCGCGCCTCGGCATGCGCTGGGAAGTCGGCGGCGCCGGCGCGTGGGTGCTCGAGGGCGGCGCGGGAATCTTCCAGGAACTGCCGGACTCGCGTGACATCGCCGAAGCGCTGACGCTCGATCGTTCCACCGCTGTTCGCTATGGCACAGGTGCGCTCGGCACATGGCCCGCAGCGCCCAGCGCCGCCGCTGCCAGTGAAGTCGGTCGCACGATGACGATGCTCGGCCCCGAGTTCCAAGGTCCGCGCACGCGGCGTCTCGCACTCGGACTCTCCCGGCAGTTCGGCCACTGGAACGGTTTTGCGAACGGCGTCTACCGTCACACCGATTTCCTCACGCGCCGCCGCGACCTGAACCTGCCGTCCTCGCCGACAGGCACGGATCAGTACGGACGTCCGCTCTACGGGCGGGTACAGAAATTGGGCTCGCTCCTCGCCGTCGCGCCGGCAACAAACCGTCGCTTCCCGGAGTTCGACGCCGTGCATGTGCTCGAAGCGTCCGGTTACTCGGACTTCTGGGCGATGACCGTCGGCACCGAGCGCGTGCGCGATCGCGGAGTGAGCGTTGGACTCAGCTACACGTTCAGCCGGACGACCGACAACGTGCCCGGTCTCGGTCGTACTGCGACTCTCTCGCCGTTCCCGTCGGGCCTCGCTGGACTCGACTGGACCGACGGCACCTCCGATCGCGACGTGCCGCATCGCCTGCTCGCAGCGGCTGAGTGGAGCGCCGGCCGCACGGGCCCGATGCGTCTTGGCGTCGTGTATCGTCTGCAGTCGGGCGTGCCGTTCACGCCGGGATTGCGCACCGGTGTCGATGCGAACGGTGACGGCTCGTGGAACAACGATCCGGCGTTCGTGGATTACGCGATCGCCGGGATGGGCCCGATCATCGCCGAGCACTCCTGCGTCGGGAGCCGTGCGGGTACGTTCATCGAGCGCAATGCGTGCAGAGGCGAGCTGCAGCATCGGATCGACCTGCGCGCATCGTTCCGGATCATGCAGCTGTATGCAGGTCGCCTTGAGTTCGTCATCGATGCGCTCGATGTCACGGCCGTCGCCCGTGGCCGCATCGACGACGCGCTGTTGCTCGTGGACAGGACCGGCACGGTCACGACGACTGCCGGCGTGACGAATATCCCCTATGTTGCGAACCCAAACTTCGGCGGCATCATCGCCGACCGTTCGCCGGGCATGCTACTGCGTGCCGGCCTGAGGATCGTCCCATGAAGCGCGCACTTCGCCAAAGAGAACTGAGCGCGTCGCTGTTCCTTCTAGTGGCCGCGCTCGTCTCGTGTGAGAATGCCGGCGCCGACCGTACCATCGGGCTCAGCGCGACGGGGATCGTCAGAGGTACGGTGTACTTCGACGCAAACGGCTCGCAGACGCAGGACGCCGAGGACGTGTTGTTCCCGGGAGCGGGGGTGCGGCTCCTCTCGCCCGTTTCGCGCGACACGCTCTTCCGCGCGACCACAGGTGTTGATGGAAGCTTCCGGCTCGCCGGGGTGCCGGTGGGTTCGTACGCGGTCGTCATCGACCGCGCGAGCGCAGGGGACAGCGCGCGCGTGGTCGGTGTGAGCGCCCCGCTCGTGCGTGTGCTGCCAGGCGATTCCGTGCAGGTCTCCGGCTCGATCAGTTTCCTGCATGCCTCAGCGGCGCAGGTCCGTACCCTTGCACTCGGTACTCGTGTCTTCGTGACCGGAGTTGCCCTGAACGCGCGCAGCACCTTCAGTGACACGCTGTTGCACGTCGTCGATACATCGGGCGCGATCCGCGCGACGCGCGTACGGCCGTCGGCGGTGACTGCGGGGGACAGCGTGCGCCTGCGTGGACGCGTCTCCACGCGGCTCGGCCAGCGGGCGCTCGACGATGTGTCTGTGTTCATCGTCGCACCAACGTTCGTGCCGACGGCTCCGACGATCACGACGGCGGTCGCTGCCACTGCAGCAGCAGGCACTCTCGATGCGAAGCTCGTGATGATCCTCAACGCCGGGGTCACCGACACGGCGACGGTCGGCGGTCATCTCACGATGACGGTGAACGATGGTTCGGGCGCGGTGAGGGTGTTTCTGGATCGTGCAGCAGACCCGACGTTCCGCGCGCCGCTGCCTCCGGCGCTCTTCGTTGCGCCCAACCGTTTCGACATCGTCTGTGTACTCGTGCCGACGGGCACCGGAGGATGGCGCATCCGTCCGCGCTCGGCACTCGATCTCACACGGCGGTAGGCCGTGAGCACGTCGCAGGAGAACGGGCGCACGAAGCACTGCTTCACCGTCGACGTCGAGGAGTACTTCCAGGTCGTCGCGCTCTCTCCGTATGCGCCGATGGACCGATGGGAGAGTTTCGAGAGCCGTGTCGAGGCGTCGATCGACCGGCTGCTCGAGCTCATGGCGCGCCGCAACGCGCTCGGCACGTTCTTCACGGTGGGGTGGGTCGCCGAGCGGCATCCGGCGATGGTGAAGCGCATCGCGGCGGCGGGGCACGAGCTTGCCTCGCACACGTACGACCATGTGCGCATCACGCACCAGACGCCCGGGGCGTTTCGCGAGTCGGTGCGTCGCACGAAGCGCGTGCTCGAGGATCTCACGGGCACGCCGGTGGTGGGATTCCGTGCGCCGAGTTTCTCGATCGTGCGCGGCACGGAGTGGGCGCTCGACGTGCTGATCGAGGAAGGCCACGCATATGACTCGTCGCTGTTCCCGGTGTCGCGTGACGGTTACGGCTATCTGGGTGGCGGCCGGGATCCGCATGTGATCGATCGGCCCGCGGGGCGCATCGCGGAATTCCCGCCGGCGACGCTGAAGCTGTTCGGGAAGACGCTTCCGGCGGCGGGTGGCGCGTACTTCAGGATCCTTCCGTACGGACTGGTGCGGGCTGCATTGCGGAGTGCGGAAGCGCGGGGCGTGCCGGGGATGTTCTACATCCATCCGTGGGAGTGGGACCCGGGTCAGCCGCGGATGCGGGTGCCGGTGCTCACGAGGGTGCGGCACTATGCGGGGCAGGGCGGGGTGTTCGGGCGGCTCGAGCGGTTGCTCGCGGAGTTTACTTTTGGACGAACTTGCGATGCGCTTGCCAGCCAATTGCCAGCGCTGCGAGCACCGCAGCCGACTCCAGCGGCGTAGGTGCGGCGAGGCCGCTCGCCGAGGCGGCTATCCAGACGCCGATGAACAGCACTGCTGCCGGCGCCAAAACGCTCGGCGCATTCGAACTGGCCGTTGATCGAGAGACAGGTCGGCGTACCGAAGGGGCGGAACAGTTCCACGACGAAGCTCTCGCCCGCGCCGATCGATGCCATCGCGCCTTCGAATCGCAGTCGTGGCGTATCGAGACCCAGCAGTGAGGACCGGCGATAGGTGCGCACGAGCAGATCGTCCTGCTCCTGGAAGATCATGAGCAGATGCCGCCGCCCACCGTCAGCGATCGCGAAGATCGGTGCCAATCTCGTGGGGCGATTGCCCGCGGTCGCCACAACGCGGAGCGGATGAGTGGTCGTGCGGACATCGCGTTCGTCCTGCGCGGAGTTGAAACGTCCGTCCGGAATTGTCGTCTGTCCGGCGCGCACCTCGTGAACCTGCCCGCTCCAGTGACCGAGGTTGCGCAACTGAGGCGCCCACTGCCCGTAGTAGTCGTCCTCCGAGGGAGACGGCGTGAGCAGCCATCCGGTGGAAGCGACGGCCATGAGCGCAACGGCAGTCACCGTCCAGAGACGAGGCACCGCGAACGCTCCCCTGCTGAACCAGCCCCGCGCATTCAGCACCAGCAGCGCGCCGAGCCATGCACCCGCGCCGTTCGTGACGATGTCACGCAATGTCGGCGAGCGACCCGGGAGCCCGAGTTGTGTGATCTCGATCGCAGCCGAGAAGAGCAGCCCGTATACGAGTGCGCGCCGGGCCGTGACGCCCGCGTAGCCGAGCGCCGCGCCAAACGGAAGGAAGAGCAGGATGTTGAGGAGAAGGTCCGAGAGACCGCGATCTCCGCAGCGGATGCAGGCGAAGCCGGGGTTCGACGCCGCTTCCGAACTTGGAATGAGCGTGAGCACCGCGATGAAGATGATGGCGGCGACAACGAGCGGTCTGCTCGCCAACCGCGTCAAGGAGTGTTCCGCACGCCGAGCGAATCGATCACGCCCGTCGTGAAGAGAGACTCGTCGTTGCCGAAACGCAGGTCTGGCTGCATGTAAGGAATATATCCTGCACGAATGCGCGCAGCTTCTGCCGGATGCGCTGCTTGAACTGTTCCAGCGGTAGTGCATACAACGCGTTGAGCATCGTGGTTCCGTTCCTCCGCGCGGTGCGGCACCTTTCGAGATGTCCCCTCGCGTTCGCAGTACACTCCTCGCTGCCATCGCCGGAGCAATAGGAATCATATGGATCATCATCGTCGCTATGACGCGAACCTCTGAGTCGAGCGAGTCTTCAGGCGCGGGGTCTCCATCGGTGTCCCTGGCGGTACTGGGCAACTCCGACAGCCATGCATATCAGGACTCCTACTCGTTCCCGCGAGGATCCGGAATGCGTGGCGGATCCCAGCGTGACCGCACCTTTCAGTGGACGGAAGTACTCGCGCAGCTTCGTGAGAATGAGATCGACCAAGGTCCGTGGGCGGTGCATGGGGCGCCTGCGCGTGTGGCGCGCGTTGCCGGGTGGTTCGGCAAGTATATCCGCACACCTCGGAAGGAGGACTTCGCGTACAACTTCTCGTTCTCGGGCGCGAGGTGTGCCAATCTGGCCGGAGAGCTAGGGCAGGTCACCCAGCTTGAACATCTCCTGAAGGCCCGCCCGGAACTCTGGAACACCGGAGCCGTCGTAATTCGCATCGGCATCAACGACCTTGGCAAGCGAACCTTTCTTGATGACGTCGCAGCGAACGGCGTCCGCGATGAGGTTCTTCTGCCGGTGCAAGGATGCGTACGACAGATCAGCGATGCGGTAATCAGGATCCGTGAGGCGCACTCGTCAGTGCGCGTGGTGCTTGTAGGTATCGCAGATAATGCGAACTGGCCACCGAACTTCGATGCATGGAATTCATCCCGCGAGATGCAGAACATCACTGCCCTGCACGACGCATACGATGATGGACTGCGACGAATGGCGAACTCCTCCATGAACGTCTCGTTCTTCGACGAGCGCGCATGGTTCCGGAGCCTCTGGGGAGGACGCGGCTCAACTGGCGAGCTCGCGTACCGGGATCTGTGCATTGGCGAGGTCGTTGTGAAGCATTCGCAGGGTGACGCGATCGAGAATACGATCATCGCCGACGGCCATGCGGGAACGGCGCTGAATGCGCTCTGGGCACGATCACTACTGCAGTCCATCCTCGAGGCGACAGGGGCACGGGCGACGCCGATCTCGTTGGCGGAGGTCGGTTCGTATCTGGCTCGCCTTCAAGCTGGACGCAGCGACTCGAGTGCGCGCGGCGCTTGCGCCGATGGTGGCCGAGCATGACGGAAGCTCCCAGCATCTTGACGCGTCTGCGCCGTGTACTTGGCCGTGTTCCGGGCGTGCTGCGATTGCGTCGAGGCGCGTACGCGCGCGCTTTCGCATCGCACGAGAACGTGAATCTCTATCGCGGAGTGTTCGACACCTTTGAGCAGGCGGCTCTCAGCGCGCCCAACACGAAGCCCGCCGGTTATGACAACGAGGCGTCCGCGCGTATTGTGTTGACTGAACCGTTCGGTTATGCGGAGATGCTGGGGATGCTCGTGTCGCGGTGGCCGTCGGCCGTGTGCCGATCGGCAGTGTGTCTCCGCCTGGCTGGGACGGGCACGCGGCGTCGAGGATCGTTAGCGCGATGTGCGATCTACAGTAACGCCGTCCGGCGTGAGGTACAACCGGGTGATCGTGACGCTCTCTACGCAT
>JANOTV010000169.1:0-14586 GCA_031416495.1 Gemmatimonadota bacterium | reverse complement strand
GACTCGCCTCGGTCGCGAGCCCGGCGCTCTGGCAGTGGATGGAGACGCAGTTGCCGAAGCTCGCCGAGCAGTTGGACATCCCCGCGATGGTGGAGCGGAAGGTGCTCGGCTTCAGCACCGCGCGCATCGAGGAGATCATCCTCGCCGTCACGGACCGCGAACTGCGCATGATCGTGCGGCTCGGCTATGTCCTCGGTGCACTCATCGGCATGGTGACCTTCGTGGTCGGGCTGCTGCTCTAAACTGCCCTACCGAAGAGGCTCGGCGGCGAGGCTGTCCACGGCATCACGCAGGGCCTTGTGCACGTCGCGCAGTGCCTCGACCGTGATCGTCGGCACGAGCGACGGCATGAGCGGCTTGATCGTCGACTCGTACTCCGGCACGTCGGTGAACGAATCGGCGTCGGCCAACGCGAAGATCCCCGCGAGCGCGAGCACGACGGCGCTCGTCACGACGCCCGCCGTCCACCGGCGCAGCGGCGCGAGCAGGGATGCGTTCGCCAGATGCAGCGCGACCGCCCATACGAGCAGGCCTAGACCGATGGTCACCGACATCGCCGGCCAGAGCGGCGCATCGGGAAACAAGAACTGCATCCACTCCGCCAGCCACGACAGCATCGTGAAGGCGAGCGCGATCAGCGCGGCGATCGCCAGGTGCGCTACGAAGCGCGCGCGATGGATCACCACCCGCGCGACTGTGGCCCACACGCCGGCCCAGAGCGCGATCAGCGCGCCGAACGCGAATCCCGCGCCGAGTGCCTCGTTCGCGCCCGAGCGTCCGGCGCTGTTGAGCCACGCCTCGATCGCGACCACCGCGAGCACCGCGACGCTGAAGGCGAGGCGCACAGAGGTCCGCGCGTGCCACCGGTCGGGCATGCCTGTTGACGGAGCGCCGAGCGGAACCGCCGCCGCCACGACCGCCTTCTCGTCGCGGAAGCGCAGCGCCGTGCGGCCGAGCCTGACCTCCGCACCGCTGCGCACACGCACGGGTCCGCGCACGCGCTCGCGCTCGCGCTCGGCGTTCCCCGCCAGGCCGAGCGAGATGCCGTTCACGCTGCCGAGGTCCTCGAGCACGAGGGCCTCTCCTTCGTCATCGGCCACGAGTCGCGCATGCCAGGCGTCCACATGCGGATCGTCGATCACCAGCGCATTGTCGAGCGAGCGTCCGATGGTGAACGGCAGCGACGCCACGCGCACGCGCTGCACGACCGCGCCGGTGCGCGCATTCAGCACCTCGACGATCATCGCCACGAGATGCGCTCCATGTACCGCGACGTGAGCCGCTCGATGTTCTCATACGCCGCGCCCGCGATGGTGAGCGTGGAGATGAGTCCGGTGTCGCGCGCGCCGAGCACCGCGACCTTGAGAACGGCATCGTAGAGTCCGTCGAGCTTTCGCAGCCGACGCACGCAGAGCACGGTGCGCATCGTCGCGGCGGACGTCTTCACGTTCCGTGTCGCGCACTCCCACGCGGTCACATGCTTCTCGTCGCCTTCCGGCGTGTTGTCCGAGCCGAAGCGCCGCGAGTAGAGAGAGGCGAAGCGCGCGGCGTTGAGGCCCTTGCTCACGAGCGCCTCGTGCTCGATCTCGACGATGCCGGAGCTCTGTTCGCCGGCGATGAACACCTCGTCGTCGGTCGAGCAGCTGTGCAAGAGTCGTTCATAGAGCAGGTCGCTCTCGCGCTCGGCGTCGCCCCAGCACCGGAAGATCGGCGACGGTTCGCTCGGCACATTGAAGCGTCCCACGCCGACCATCTTGCTGCTGTCCGTGAAGAGGCCGGCGAGATAATCCGCCTGGTACGCCGTGAGCTGGCGCGCGATCTCGCCGAGCATGTCGTGCGGTGGCGCATAGCCGGGTGCCTGTGCCTTGGCGAGGAGTGCCGCAGCCTCGGAGCGCGGTACCAGGAAGCCGCGCTGTTCGCCCATCGTCGACACGTTCACTCCAACCACGCGACCCGCATCGGTGATCGCCGGACCACCACTCATGCCCGGATTGATCGAGCCCGTGAAGTGGATCTTGGGATACAGGGTATGCCGGAGGTTCCCGTTGTACGTGCCTTCGACGATGCTGAGGCCGAGATCGCTCGGGTGACCGAGTGAATAGAGTCGCGCGCCCTGCGGGATCGTCACCGGCTCGAGCATGAAGTGGTGCGGCGTGGACATGCCCGTGCGCAGCACGGCAAGGTCATGCACCACGTCGACGGCGATGACCTCGACCTCGGTCGCCGCGCCATCGGGCCCGATCACCTCGACGCGCGAGTTCTCCGGTTCATGGATCCGCTCCGCGATCACATGGTAGTTCGTGAGCATGAGGCCGTCGGCGCTGACGAAGAAGCCGGTGCCGATGGACGCCTTGGCGGACGACCCGATCTCGATGACCTGCACCTTGAGGATGCGGTCGGCGTACCGCGAGAAGACGGTGGATGTCGCCATGACGAGTTCCTGCGCCTGCTCCTGCGCCTTGGCCAGACGCGGCGCCAGCGCCAGCGCGAGGACGCAGGTGAGCGCCGATGCGCCACGCATGCTCACGGTTCCTGCAGCGCCACGCGCGACGCGTCGATCACGCGCGTGCTGAACCCCTGCGGCATGTCCTCGTAGATGACGACCGGCCGGCCATTCACCATCGCCGTAGCGAGCGTGATGAACCGGTCGGCCGCGGTCCACGTGCGGAGTTCCGTCGTGCCGCTCGGCGCCTGCCGGATCTTGAAACGGCGCTCGAGTGCGCGCTGCATGGTGTCACGGAACTCGGCGGCGTCCACTGCGGAATCCCACAGCGTGAACCATGCGATACCCTCGCCACGCGGCGTGTTCACGAGCTGATACCGGTCGCCATCCCAACCGGCGGCGGCCCGCGACGCAGTGCCGGCGTCGCCGAGATGCTGATTGAGCAGCAGCCGGACTTCGAACTCGCCCAGATTGTCCTCGTGCACAAGCGTCGCACCACGCGGCGCGGGGAGCGTGATGCGCGTCGGAAGATCGGGTGCGTCGCTGAGGTATTTCTCCGGATGCAGGATCTGCTCCGTGGACGCCGCCACCGGCGAGAACGGCGCCTGCCCCGGACGTGCGCGCTTGAACTGCCGCGCGAACTCCGCGCCGCTAAGGTACGGAAAGAGCAGCGTCTCCTGGATGATCTCCGGCGCGCGCGCGAAGAGTGGCATCGACGCCTGTCCCGAGCGGATCGCTTCGCGAACGTCGTCCCACCCATTCGGCATGCGCAGTCCCATGTCACCGCCGAACATCGCGGACATCTGTTCGTAGACGGCCTGACCTTCCATCACGGCCTGCATCGCGACCTGGCGATCGTTGTCGCCCTTGAGAGCGAGCGCGGCGTCGAGCGGCGTGTACTGGTCCTGCAGCGCGTGCACGAGCTCGTGGCTGATGATGATGCTCGTGACATCCTTGGGCGCGTCTCTCACGACGTAGAGGACTTTCGTGGCGGGATCGTAGTAGCCTGCCACCTGCTCGGTGAGCAGGTCAAGCAGGAACGAGCGCAGGTCGAGCGTGTCGGGAAGCAGCCCGAAGCGCCGGTACGCCGCCTGCGTGCCGGCGAGCTCGAGCGGCGTGAGCTGTTCATTGAACTGGCGCTCGAGGAACTCGCGCACGTCGTCGCGCTCGCGGAGCTCGAGCCTGGGCGGCGTCTTGAAGGTGAGCCCGATCGACTCCTCGAGTTTCGGGATGGCGCGGCGCACCTCCGATTCGAACGGACCGATGTAGCCGGTGGTGTCGCGGGCGCACGAGGCAAAGAGGACACCCGCCGCCGCGATGCACAGCGCCGCGGCGAGCTGATTCTTGCCGCTCGAAAGATTACGTCGTCGCACCGAGAGGCATCCCGTGTGGTCGTGGAGAGGTCGCGATCAACCGGCGAGCTTGCCGAGATACCAGTCGATCAACGGATGACCCCAAAGCAATGCCACCATTCCGGCAGGCGCAAGAAAAACGCCGAATGGCACGAGCGGGAGCTCGAATGCGACGCCTTGGCGGCGCGCGCGGAACGAGCCGATGGGGATCACGAAGAGCAGGAACACCGTCGCGCCGATCGCGGCGCCGATGAACACAGTGAGGAACGCGCGACCCGGGCCGACCATCGCACCGATCATCGCCATCAGGGTGACATCGCCCTGCCCCATCGCCTCCTTGCGCATGACGACCTCGCCAAGCCAGCCGACGATGGCGATGACTCCGGCGGCGGCACAGGCGCCAACGAACGCGTCCCACGGTCCGGCGAACGGTCCCTGGTCACCCATGAAGAACGCGATGGGCGCCGCAACGAGCGCGAAGAGGAATCCCGTGACGGTGAAGCCGTCGGGGATCACGTAATGCAGCAGGTCGGTCATCAGCACGCCGAGCAGGATCGTCGCGACGATCGCGATGCGGAGCGCGGTGAAGGTCGGGCCGAACTCGTAGACCGAGGCGACCCAGATGGCGCCCGTGATGAGTTCGATGAGCGGGTACTGGACGCTGATGGGCAGCGCACAGCCACGACACTTCCCGCGCAGCAGCAGCCAACTGAAGAGCGGGAGATTGTCGTACCAGGCGATGGGCGTCTCGCAGCGCGGACACCGCGAGCGCGGCTGCACCACCGAGAGCTCGGCGGGCCAGCGCGCGATGCAGACGTTCAGGAACGAGCCAATGCTCGCACCAAGCAGGAGGATCAGGGCCCAGTGCGTGAAGAGCAGCAGGTTCATGCGGTCAGGTGGCGATGCGTGAGGAAGGCCGGAGCTCGAACAGCATGATGCCCGCGGCGACGGCGACATTCAGCGACTCGGCGCCCGGCGCCATCGGGAGTGCGACGAGTGCATCGCACCTGGTGCTGACCAGCTCGCTCAGTCCGGCGCCCTCGTTGCCGAAGACGAGCGCGAGACGCGGGGGCGGCGTGACGGCGTCTATGGAAGTGCCATGCGCATCCGCTCCCCAAAGGACGATCCCGTGCTCACGAAGGAACGAGTGGAGCACTTCCCCCGTAGTACTGACGGTGGGGTGGCGCAGCTGCATTCCGGCGGCGCTCCGCACCACCTTGGCATTCCACACATCCACGGTACCGGCGAGGACGACGGTCGCGGCCACGCCGAGCGCCGCTGCGGTCCGTAGGAGAGTACCGACATTCCCTGGGTCCTGGATGCCATCGAGGACGAGCAGTCGAGTCGGCGCAGTCCCGGCAAGGCCGGGAATTGATGATAAATTGAATGTCGGTTGCTCAGCGATGGCGAGGACCCCCTGGGGGTGTTCGGTATCGCTGGCCGACATGAAGTCGCGCTCACTCACGCGAGCGACCTCGACACCGCGGGCCACCAGGGCTGCGGTGATCTCGGCGCCGCGCGGGGTGCGATCGAGCAGGTCGCAGGTCAGAGCCCCGGTGATCCTCAAGGGCGAGTCGAGCAGTCCCTCGACCGTGCGGATCCCCTCGGCAACAAAGAGTCCGCTCCGTTCGCGCGCCTTTCGGCGCATCAAATCCCTGGACAAGGTCAACAATCTCATGCGACTCCCATCGGTTCTCGCGCTCGCAGCGCTCGTCTCACTCGGCGGTTGCGCCGTCTCGACCCAGCAGGAGGTCGAGATGGGCGCCAACTATGCCCAACAGATCAACAGCCAGCTCCCGATCGTCCAGGATGCCGAGCTCAACAGGTACATCAACGTACTTGGCGACTCCCTCGCGCGCTTAGCCGACGAGCGCAACCTCGACTGGCAGTTCTTCATCGTGGACGCCAAGGAAGTCAATGCATTCGCCGTCCCGGGCGGGTTCATCTACCTGAATCGCGGGCTGATCGAGCGCGCGCAGAACCTCTCGCAGGTCGCGGGCGTGCTCGGCCATGAGATCGGACACGTGACCCAGCGTCACTCCGTCCAGCAGATGCAGAAGGCGCAGGGCGCCAACATCGGCATCGTCGCCGTCTGCGTGCTCACCAGCGTCTGCAACAACCAGGCTGGCGAAGCGGCGATCGGCCTCGGCGCCAATGCCGTGTTCGCGCGTTTCAGCCGTCAGGACGAGGACGAGGCTGACGCCGTGGGGGTGACGTACATGATCCGCGCCGGCATCGATCCGAACGGTATCCCGCAGATGTTCGAGATCCTCCTCAAGGAACGGCAGACCGAACCGGGCGCGCTCGATGCCTGGTTCGCGACGCACCCGCTCGAGGAGTCGCGCATCGCGAAGGCGCGCGCGCGCATCGCGGCGCATGATCCGGCCGTGCTGAGGGGCCTCACGACCGATTCGCCGAACTTCCAGGCGTTCAAGCGTCGGCTCGCCGCGCTTCCGCCGTCGCCCGCACCGAAGCAGCCGCCCAAGTAAGGGTCAACGAGTCGGGAGAAAAACTTCGCAAGCAGGTACTAGAGCCGCTTCACCCAGCGCTCGAGCAGGTCGCAGAACGCGCCCGCCGCGCGCGCACCGACCTCGATCACTTCGTCATGCCGCAGCGGCTGCGATGTGATGCCCGCCGCATGGTTGGTGATGCACGAGATGCCGGCGACTTCCATGCCGAGCGTCGCGCCGACGATCACTTCCGGAACGGTGGACATCCCGACCGCATCGGCGCCGAGACGCTCGAGCATGCGCACTTCAGCCGGCGTCTCGTATGTCGGCCCGAGGAGTCCGGCATAGACACCGCGCTGCAGCACGATGCCGCCTTCGCGCGCGGCATCCTCCAGCAGCGCGCGCAACCGCGGCGACCAGGGATCGCTCATGTCGGGGAATCGCGTATCGCCGACTTCCTGCGCGCCCGTGAGCGGATTGCGGAACTGCATGTTGATGTGATCGGCGATGAGCATCAGGTCGCCAGGCACGAAGGTGCGCCGCACACCGCCCGCCGCGTTGGAGACGAACAGCGTGCGCGCGCCGAGCGCGTGCACCACGCGCACGGGGAACGCGGCCGCCGCTGCGCTGTGGCCTTCATACATATGGAAGCGGCCGGCGAGCAGCAGCACTTCGCGACCACCGAGTTCGCCTCGGATCAGCTCGCCGCGATGGCCCTCGACCGCGGGCGCGTGGAAGCCCGGGATCTCCGCGTAGCGCACGCGCGTCGCGTTGGTCACACGCTCGGCGAGCGCACCGAGACCGCTGCCGAGGATGATCGCGGCGACGGGCGACTGCACGCCGAGCGGTGCACGGACGGCGTCGGCAGCGCGCTTCGCGGCTGAGGCGCCGTGCGCGGATTCGTTCGCGCTCATGCCGCCGCCGTGCGCAGCGCCGCGATCTCCGCATCCACGCGCGCCAGCATCGCCGCCCGCTCCGCCTCGGGCAGGAACGCGTTCATGAAGCCCGTGCGAGCCACGCGCGCGAGTTCGTCGAACGTGAACCCGAGGTGCTTCGCGGCAAGGCCGTATTCGGTCACGAGGTCTGTTCCGCTCATGAGACGGTTGTCCGTGTTGATGGAGACCTGCAGGCCGGCGTCGAAGTAGGCGCGCAGCGGATGCGTGTCGAACGACGAGACGGCGTGCGTCTGCACGTTGCTCGTGATGCAGCACTCGATGGCGATGCCCGCCTCACGCGCCTCGGCGAGCAGCGCCGGATCCTCGATGAGCCGCGTACCGTGCCCGATGCGGCGCGCGCCGCACGCATGCATCGCCTCCGCCACGGACGACGCGCCCGCGCCCTCGCCGGCGTGGCAGGTGCACTCGAGTCCGTGCTCTTGGCAATGCAGGAATGCCGCCGCATGCGCCGATGCCGGATTGCCCGCCTCGCCGCCCGCGAGATCGAAGCCGACCACGCCGTCGCCCTTGAAGTCGACCGCGAGACGCGCGAGCTCGAGCGACGTCGCGGGCGGCATGTTGCGAATGGCACAGACGATCACCCGCGCGGTGATGCCGTACTCGCGCTCGGCGCGCCGCAGGCCGCGCAGCGGATACTCCACCGCCTCGGACAGCGTGAGTCCCTCGCGGAGGTTGAGGATCGGCGCGTAGCGCGTCTCGAGGTAGCGCACGCCTTCCTTCGCGCAGTCCTCGGCGAGCTCGTACGCCACGCGCTCCATCGCCTCGGGCGTCTGCAGCACCGCGAGTGTGACGGTGAACCGCTCGAGATACTCCTCGAGATTGTGTGCATCGTCCACCCGCATATAGTCGCGCAGCGCCTCGGCATCGTCGCGCGGCATCATGTGGCCGAGCTCATGACCGAGTTCCAGCAGCGTCCCGGGACGGACGGAGCCGTCGAGATGACAGTGCAGTTCAGCCTTCGGGAGCCGCCGGAGCAGGTCGCTGGTGATGCGCGGGCCTGCCATCTAGTGCGTGTCCTGCCTGCTGGACTGTGCCGCGCGTGCGGAGACGATGCGCATCACGTACCCACCGGAGAGCGCGGTGTCGTTCGCCACGGGGATGCCGCGGCTGTCCACCACGGCGCGCGAGCCGGCGCGGACTTCGGCCGCCGCTTCCATGTCCAAGTTGTCGATCGCGTCGATGACCGTGCTGCCCTGCGGCATGCTCACGCCGACGCCGTTGACGAACACGAGGAGTGGCTCACTCACCTGACCGTCCGGATACGCGGCGCCTGCAGCGCACTGGTGGCTTCGATGCGGCCGCCCGGCATCGCACGCAGGTACTCCACGAAGACGTCCAGGTCCACTCGGTTCAGCTCCTCGATCGTTGCATTGCCGGACAGCGACATGCCGTCGCCACCGGTCGCCAGGAAATCGGTCATCACCACTCGGTACCTGCGACGGTCGTCGAGCCGCGAGCCGTCGCTCATCGTCACGCGCCGGAGCCGCGACATGGGCTTCGCGGTGGGATCATAGTCGATCGTCACGCCGCTCACGTGGTAGCGCACCGCGCTGCCGTCGACGAGCCCCTCGAGATAACGACGCAGCGCATCGCCACGGACCGTCACCACCATCAGGCGGTTCTCGAACGGCTGGATCTCGTACAGGTCGCCCCAGCGCACGGTGCCTTCGCGAAGCTCGGCGCGGATGCCGCCGTTGTTCGTCACCGCGACATCGCCACGACCGGCGCGTCGCTGCGCGTCGGCGATGAGGTGGCCGAGCGCGTACTGGTCGCCGCTGCGCGGGAACTGCTCGCTCGCGACGCCGATGATCGCCTCCACGCGGTCCGCGACGGCACCGACGGCCTCGCGCACGATGGTGGCGACCTTCGCATCAGGCTTCACGCTGTCGCTGACGACGGCGCGGACCTCGGGTCGCAGTGCGGCACGCTTCGCACCGCCGAGCGGGATATCCACCACGCCGATCGCACGGCCGCTCGAACGCGCCTGCACGATCGGTACGCCGTTGACCACCGTGTTCACGGATGAATGCGTATGGCCGCTCACGATGGCATCGATCGCACCGGAGCCCGTCGCGCGCGCGAGCTCGAAGATCTCGCCGGTGCACCTATCGGCGTCAGCGCGCTCGCAGAAGCCGCCGAGATGCGCGACCAGCACGACCTTCTGTGCGCCGCGTGCGCGCAACGCGCTCGCCCGGGCCAGCACGATGGGGGCCGGCGCCGCGAACCGCAGGTCCGAGACGTGGCGCGGCATCGTGGTGGACGGCGTCGCGGGATCCGCGATGCCGATGATCCCCACGCGCACGCCCGAGATGGTCACGAGCGTGTCGTCGGGGATCCACGGCACGTTGCGGCCATCGGCGTACGTGACGTTGGCACCGAGCACCGGCGACTCGAGCTGCGCCATGCGCGCGCGCAGCGTGTCCTGGCCCCAGTCGAACTCATGATTGCCGAGCGCGCCCGCCACGAAGCCGAGTTCGTTGAAGATGCGCGCGACTGGAGCGCCGAAGGCGAAGTTCGAGGCCGGCGTGCCCTGGAAGATATCGCCGCCGTGCAGGAAGATGGGGATGCAGAGCGGCGCGCATTCCGTCGCCGCCTGGCGCATCATAGCGGCCATCTCGGCGGCACCGCCGCGATTGCCGGTGTTGCCGTCCGGCCGCTTGGTGAGTGCGCCATGGAAGTCGTTCACCGCGACGATGCGCAGCGTGCGCACCGGCGCGAGCAGCCGCCAGTTCTCCGTGAAGAAATCCTCCGGGCGCAGCAGGCCGCGGCGACGGACCTCCTCGATGAGCAGGTCGCGAATCTCGGTCGGGCTCTCGTACACGACGGGCGCCCCACGCAGCATTTCGTAGCCGCCGCCACCGCCGGCGCGATAATTGTTGATCGCTACCGTGAACGAATCGGTCGGCTGCACCTCGCGGCCGCGCACACTGAGCGTCGTGATGCGCGCACCCATCGGGCGAGAGAGGTCGATCGTGTAGTCGGCGCCCGCGAGGAGGTCGAAGTTGTAGCCCGGGATGCGCGGGTCGGCGGCCGTTCGGATGGCGCCGGCGGCGTCCACGCTCACGACGTAGTAGCGCGCGCTGTGCTCCAGGTAGGCGCGCACCTGCGCGCCCGAGAGGCGCAGCGCGCGCAACGAGTTCTCATATGGATAGAGTTGCGCGATCTGTCCGACGGTGATCGGACCCGGTGGCAGCGCCGCATTCGTCGTGAACGCCGACGCCGTGCTGAGGTCCGCGCCGGTCGCCTTCATCTGCACGTGCTGGATCAGGTCGATCAACGGCATGTCGCGCAGGCGCGCGGAGTCTGTGCGCCACGCGATGTCCGTGCGACCGATCGTGGCGTTCGAGTACGTCCTGGCCGCGGCGTGCGCCCGCGCCACCGCGCGCACGACGTCCGGATGCTCGGCGTGCCCTGCGGCCTGCACGAGCACGCCGCGCTTGCTGGTGATCACGCGGCCACTGCCGGAGCGCTCGAAGCGGAGCCGCGCGACGGCGACGCTCGTCGCCCAGTTGCGGGGCTGCACGACGAGCACGCCGTTGATCGTCGAGTCGGCGAGCTCGCGATGCGAGTGCCCGATCACCAGCACATCGACGCCGGGCACCTCGCGCGCGACGCGCGCCATTGGGTTCTCGCTGGGCAGCCCCGTGCCGACGGTATCATAGGATGCGGAGCCCGTGAGGCCGGCATGCGCGACGACGACGACTGCCTGCGCGCCGCTGTCGCGCGCCGCGCGCACCTGCGCCGGAAGCGACGCGACGATGTCGCTGACGATGAGGCGGTCCTTCAGATGGTCGCGATCCCAGATCATCGAGCCCGGCGTCGTGACACCGATGATCGCGACCTTGATGCCGGCGCGCTCCACCATCGTGACCGCCGGGAAGGCGCGGCCTCCGTCGAGACGCGTGGTGTTCGCGGCGAGGAACGGGAACCGCGCCTGCAGCCGCGCACGGTCGAAGGTCGCGAGCCCGTAGTTGAATTCGTGATTGCCCACGGCCGCCGCGTCATAGCGCATGACGTTCATTGCCGCGACGACCGGGTTGGGCGCGAGCGAATCGATGCGCGCCGCCACGTAGGTCATCGAGTTGCCCTGCAGCAGGTCGCCTGCATCAACGAGGATCACGCGTCCGGACTCGGCGCGGCGCAGCGAATCGACGATCGTCGCGGCGCGACTCAGCCCGCGCGCCTGATCAGGGGCATCGGCGAAGTAGTCCCAGCCAAGGAGCCGGCCGTGCACGTCGGTGGTTGCGGCGATCAGGATGTCGACCGGGCGCTCGTCCATCCGCACACCCTGAGCACATGCGGACGTGGCCAGGAACGCGAGCGGCAGGAGGGTCCGGCGGCGTATGCAGTTCATCCATAAAACTAGCCGGGACTGGGGGTTACGGGGAGGGTGGGCGGTTGACGCCCTCCGGCCTTTCCGTCACCCTTCCTTTGCACCGATACACGACCGTGACGGCACGGCCGCTTCATTCGGCACGCGGAAGCGCAGAGATTTCACGCGTGCCCCAGGCTCCGTATTTCGACATGAGACCTCTGATCATCGGGATCGCCGGCGGGACCGGATCCGGAAAGTCGACCGTCGCCAGCCGTGTCGCCGATGCGCTCGGCTCGGGCCACGTGGCCTTCATCGACATGGACGCCTACTACCGCGATCACCGGCATCTCACGCTCGAGGAACGTCGCCGCGTGAACTGGGACCATCCCGATGCGTTCGATACCGAGCTCCTGGCGGCGCAGCTCGCCGCGCTTGGGCGTGGCGAGGCGATCGAGAAGCCGGTCTATGATTTCGTGTCGCACCTGCGCGCCAGGGAGACGGTGCGCGTGGAGCCGGCGGACGTCATCGTCATCGACGGCATTTTGCTCCTCGTGGACGAACACGTGCGCACGCTCTGCGACGTGAAGGTCTTCGTCGATGCCGACGCCGACATCCGGCTCATCCGCCGCATCCGCCGCGACATGCTCGTGCGCGGCCGGCCGCTCGAAGCGATCCTCGAGCAGTATCTCAGCACCGTGCAGCCGATGCACCTGCAGTTCGTCGAGCCGAGCAAGCGCTACGCTGACGTCATCATCCCGCGTGGCGGCGAGAACTCGGTCGCGATCGACCTCCTGCTGGCGAGCATCGGCCGCCGACTGGTGGGTTCTCCCGCTTGAGTGAGCGCATCCTTGTCGTCGACGATGAGCCGGATATCGTGGCGCTCGTGGTCTACCATCTCGCGAAGGCCGGCTACCGCGTGACATCGGCCGCCACGGGGCCCGACGCGCTCGCGCTCGCCGCGCGTGATCGCCCCGCGCTCGTCGTCCTCGACCTCATGTTGCCGGGGATGTCGGGCTTCGACGTGCTCAGTCGTCTGCGCGAAGATGCGCAGATGGCCGGCGTCGCGGTGCTCATGCTCACCGCGCGCAAGGAAGAGCCCGACCGCATCCGCGGACTCGAGCTCGGCGCCGACGACTATCTCACCAAGCCGTTCAGTCCGCAGGAGCTCGTCCTCCGCGTGGGTGCGATCCTCCGTCGCGTAGGCAATGCGGGCGAGTCGCCGGACATCCTGCAGAACGGCCCGATCCGCATCGATCGCTCGGCGCATCGCGTCACGGTGAACGACCATGAGGTGGAGCTCACACCCACCGAGTACAAGCTGCTGTTGATCCTCGCCGAGCGACGCGGGCGGCTGCAGGCACGTGCGCACCTGCTCGAGACCGTGTGGGACGCCGCACCGGACATCCAGACGCGCACGGTGGACATGCATATCCAGCGGCTGCGCACCAAGCTGCATCCCGCCGGCGATCTGATCGAGACGGTGCGTGGGTTCGGGTACCGCCTCAAGACGTCCGGCGCACCAGACCGCGGCGCGTGAGACTCACGCAGCGCCTCCTCCTCGGTGCGCTGCTCGTCGTCGGGTTCCTCGCGGTCTTCATCGTGACCGTCGTGGACCGGCAGCTGCGCGACCAACTCACGAGGGATGCGTCGGGCTTCCTCGAGAGTGAAGCGCGGCTCGTCGGCGACCTCTGGCTTCGCGATTCGTCCTCCGCGGATTCGCTGGCGAACCGTGTAGGTGCCGTACTGGGCCGGCGCGTGACGATCGTCGCACCCGATGGCATGGTGATCGGAGATTCGAAGTTCGACGGCGAAGGCCTGGCCGGGCTGCAGAACCACGCGAACCGCCCGGAAGTCGCCGACGCGCTCGCCGGACGCATGGGCTTCTCGCGCCGGCAATCGCCATCGACGGGCGACGAAGAGCTGTATGTCGCAGTGCCTGTGGCATCGCGCGGCGTCGCGCGCGTCTCGCTCCCCACGGCGGCGCTGGATGCGGTGATCGGGGCCGCACGACGAGAAGTGCTGCTCGCCAGTTCGCTCGCGCTCATCGGCGCGCTCGTGATCGCGTGGGCATTCTCAGTCTCGGTCTCGCGTCCGATCGAGGACCTGCGCAACGTCGCGCGTGCCCTCGCGGCCGGCGACCTCGCACGACGGCCGTCGATGCGCGCGCCCGGGGAAGTCGGCGAGCTCGCCGATGCATTGCGGGTGCTCGCCGAACAGCTCTCGGCCAGGCTGCAGGCGCTCGAGGCCAACGAGACGCTGCTGGTGCAGCTGACGGAATCACTATATGAGGGCGTGATCGCGATCGACCGGCAGCGGAGGATCGTGCGCATCAATGAGACGGCCCGTCGTCTGCTCGGCGCCCGCGAGCCGTTGCCCTTCGCGCTCGACCTCCTGCCGCGCGAGGTCGCGCTGCGCGATGCACTCCTCTCCGCGTTCGAAGGTGAGACCACCGAAGGCGCAGAGGTCGTGATCAGCGGACGCACCCTCACGGTCACGGCGCGACCGCTCACGGGCGGCGGCGCGGTGCTCGCGCTCTTCGACCTCACGCGCGTGCGACGGCTCGAGGCGGTGCGGCGAGATTTCGTCGCGAACGTGTCGCATGAACTGCGCACGCCTCTCACTATCGTAAGCGGCTTCGCCGAGACGCTCGCGGCCGAGGACGTCGAGTTCGATGCGCGGCGGCAGTTCGCCGAGCGCATCCTCGAAAACACCCGGCGCATGCAGCGCATCGTCGACGATCTACTCGACCTCTCGCGCATCGAGTCGGGCGGCTGGGTGCCGAACCCGGTGCCGGTGGATCTCAACGCGGTGAGCAGCGACGTGATGGCGGGTGCGGCCGACGCCGTCGGCGCCAAGGGGCTCGAGCTCGAGCGCGACTTCGCCGCCGATGCCGCGACGGTGCACGCGGACCCGACGGCGTTGCGCCAGGTGCTGGGCACCCTCGTGGACACTGCGGTGCGCCACACGGCCAGCGGCAGCGTGACGCTCTTCTCCGAGCGCTACGAGGACGGCGTGATCGTCGGCGTCCGCGACACCGGCGTGGGCATGGCACCGGAGCACCTGCCGCGCA
>JANOTV010000168.1:0-2995 GCA_031416495.1 Gemmatimonadota bacterium | reverse complement strand
ATACCTGGAGTCCTATTGTCGTCGCTGGCCGACCGCCGTTCACATACCAGTGGTATGTCGACGGGACGCCAGTCTCTACGTCGCAAGGGCTTCTGATGACGGCGGGACCTACGTCTTTCAATGTCGGAGTTGTGATCACCGACTATTACGGAATGCAAACTGGGGCGAGCAAGTCTGTAACGGTGCAGCAATGCGGGGCTTCTCCGCTTCCTCCGTGCTCGTGACGAGACTCTTCGGTTCCCGCGTCGTCGGGGCGGTCGGTGTTATGGGATTCGTGTTCATGGCCGCATGGACATTGGTCTCGTGCACCGACGGCCCGCTTGGCCTCGACGGTTCGCCGGCGGTCGTGCCGCCCATCTCCACACGATTGGCGCTTCGCGAGGGTCAAGCGTGCGTCCTGCCGCTGGATAGCATTCCCGTTTGTTGGGGTAGCGGTGGCGTGATGCGGATGATCTCATCCGACTCTGCGCGTTTCATCGGCCTGAGCGGAGGGGTGCAACACATCTGTGGGATTTCGGCCGACAGCTCGGCGTACTGCTGGGGCCGCAACGGCTTCGGACAGCTCGGAGATGGGACCTTCGAGCACCGCGATAGGCCGGTAAAGGTCGTTGGCGCACGGAAGTTCGTCGCCGTTGCTGGCGCGACGACCTCCAGCTGTGCGCTCGACGCTGGCGGTGCGCTATGGTGCTGGGGGTCGAACGAGTATGGCGGTCTGGCGAACGGTGACTGGGGAGCGGACCAGGTTGTGCTCACGCCGCGGCGAGCGCGCACGTCGATTCGGTTCGTTGACCTCTCCGGAGACTGTGCGCTCGGGGTCGGCGGGCTTGGCTACTGCTGGAGTACCCTTCGTGGCGCGGTGCTGCCGTTCCCCTTCCATCGTGAACCCGGGAACTGCACCGACCAGTACTGGCCTCTCTACGAAGGGCGCGAGTGCCTCGTTCCGACTACAGTGGACCGCGCGCGACGTTTCGTGCAGCATGCCGGATGCTGGCTGGGCAAGGGCGGGGCGATGTACTGCACAGGTGAAGGAGACCTGGGACATCTCGGCGATGGCCGTAGTGGGGCAGGAGTTATCGCGTTACGCCCAGTGGCGGTCGCGGGCGGGCATTCATTCGTGACCGGTTCCGGCCGCTGCGCGATCGATGATGGTGGCGTGCTCTTCTGCTGGGGAAGCAATGCACTGGGCCGGTTGGGGATCGGCGAGGACGGCGGCTTCCGCGCGGTACCAACGCCAGTCGCCAGCGGCGAGCGATTCGTCGAGGTAGCCGCGTTGTTGAACCACTGTGCACGGACGGCAGTCGGAGCGGTCTGGTGCTGGGGTTCAAACGCGAACGGAGAACTCGGACCCGGCTTCGTCGGAGCACGGTCGAACGTCCCAGTGCTAGTGACGCTTCCCGACTGACTCTCGACGCGGCTCCGTCTACTGAAGCCCGAGCAGCTTAGATTGGGTGACCGGCGCGGCGACGGACGTGGCGGCAGTCAACGCGGTGGACGCGAGGAATCGATGAGAACGCCCCCTCGCGTGCCCGTCCTGCCACGGCACGATGCGAATCGTCGCCTTCATCACGCAGGCGTCGGTGATCGACCGGATCCTCACGCACCTCCGCACGCGCGCGTCCACGGCCGCGCCCGGCGGCGCGCGGAGTCCTCCCTCGACCCGGAGACCGTCCGGACCGGGGGCCACGCGCCGAGCGACGGCGGCCCACCGCACGCCCTGAGCATCGCCCCGACGCCCCGACCACGCGCGGGGACGTTCGGCGTGCGCGAGGGTCCCACCCGCGGCGTCACATCAGTCACCGCCGGCCACGGGCCCCACCGGGACCGCGCAGCCGAGGGCCCGCGAGCCGCGCCAGCGGGGCGGAGGTCACGCCGCAACCCGTCCGTCGGGGCTGTTACGGCCGTGACAGTTACGGCCGTGACAGTTGACCCGCCCTGCCTCCCTGGTTATTCTTTGAGGTTCTGTTCCGTGCCGCCCGCCGGGCGATCCACGTAAGAATCAGGTGTTTGAACAACAGGATATAGATGCCGACGATCAACCAACTCGTCCGGCAGAGCCGCCGTGCCGTCGTCAAGAAGGACAAGGCGCCCGCTCTGAAGGAGAACCCGTTCAAACGTGGCGTGTGCACGCGCGTGTACACCACCACCCCCAAGAAGCCGAACTCGGCGCTCCGCAAGGTCGCGCGTATCCGGCTCGTGAACGGCTTCGAAGTCACTGCCTACATTCCCGGAGAAGGCCACAACCTGCAGGAGCACTCGATCGTGCTCATCCGCGGCGGCCGCGTGAAGGATCTTCCGGGCGTTCGTTACCACATCGTGCGCGGCAAGCTCGACGCATCCGGCGTGCAGGGCCGTAACAAGAGCCGCTCCAAGTACGGGACCAAGAAGCCGAAGGCTGGAGCACCGGCCGCCGGAGGTAAGAAGAAATGAGCCGCCGCAAGAGTGCCGTGAAGCGCACCATCCTCCCGGATGCGCGCTATGACAGCCAGACCGTCTCCAAGTTCATCAACGTCCTGATGTACCAGGGCAAGAAGGCCACCGGCGAGCGCATCTTCTACGGCGCGATGGACATCGTCGAGGCCAAGACCTCGCAGCCGGGCGTCAACGTCTTCAAGGCCGCGCTGACGAACCTCAAGCCGGTCGTCGAAGTGAAGAGCCGCCGCGTCGGCGGTGCGACGTACCAGGTGCCGGTCGAAGTGCGTCCCGAGCGCCGCACGGCGCTGGCGATGCGCTGGTTGATCTCCTACTCGCGCGACCGCAACGAGAAGTCGATGGCCGAGAAGCTGGCCGCCGAAGTGATCGCCGCGTCGAAGGGCGAGGGCAACGCGGTGAAGAAGAAGGAAGACACGCACCGCATGGCCGAGGCCAACAAGGCGTTCGCGCACTATCGCTGGTAGTCGACGGCTGTGAAGAAGCGAGCGGGGGGCGACCAATTGTCGCTCCCCCGATTTGTTTTGGGTGGCACAAAGTGCGGGGACGACCGCACACCAGTAACTAC
>JANOTV010000167.1:0-3630 GCA_031416495.1 Gemmatimonadota bacterium | reverse complement strand
CGGCAACAGCCGAACTGGCGAAGCGGACGGTGACATGCTCGCGTTCTCCTGCAAGGGCCGGTACTTCTGTTTATGGAAAGCTTTCCATAAGCAGAATTATGCGCAGTGCCCGATTATGTGCAGTGCCCGGCGCTCCCCCGTGTGTGGGCCGCACTCTGGACTGCGCATAATTCTGGGGGTTTTCTGGTGGTGACCATTCACCTCAGGAGACCTCATGGACCCTCTCGATCACATGCATCCCACCCCAGCCGCATGGTGGCGTCGGAGCGACCTTGCCCCGGTGTTCCCCGCGTACTGGCAGTACCTCGCCGACCAACAGTACGCGGATCACACGCGAGGCGTGTACATCGGCTGCGTGGCGCACTTCGCGCGATGGCTCACTCGGCGCCAGCGTGCGGCGTGCGATCTGACCGACGACGACATCCGTCGCTTTCTTGACGAGCACCTTTCGCGATGCACATGTCCGCCGCCGGTGCACCGGTCCCGTCACCGGATTCGCGCGGCGCTACGGCACCTCCTCGCGGTGTTGCGCGACGCGGGCCGACTGGTCACGCCCTCCGTGCCCGACCCGGTCGAAGACGAACTGCACGCGTTCGATGACTACATGCACCGGGTCAGAGGGCTCGCGTCGAACACGCGCACGCAGCGCCTGCGGATCCTCCGACCGCTGCTACGGGATCTGGCTGGCTCCGATGGCGTTGCGGTGCCGACGCTCTCGGCCAGCGCCCTGCGCCGGTTCATCGCGGAGCAGCCACCACGATGCAGCCCGGCGCGCGCGCGGGCGCTGGCCGGCGCGCTTCGCAGCTATCTCCGCTTCCGCATCGGGTACGGAGATCAGGTCAGTCACCTGATGCCCGTCATCGTCTCGCCAGCCGACTGGCGGCTGGCGCCACTCCCTCAAGTCCTGTCGCCGACCGAGGTCGCTCGGCTGCTCACGGCATCTGCTCCGGACGTCCCCTCCGCCCGTCGCGCCTATGCGGTGGTGCGGTGCGCGGTGGATCTCGGTTTACGGGCCAACGAAGTGGCTGGCCTCAATCTCGACGATATCGACTGGAGCGCCGGCACGATCCGGATCGGCCCGACGAAATCGCGCCGGGTGGATGTCCTCCCCCTCCCGCAGGCCACCGGCCGCGCCATCGCGGCGTATCTCCGCTCGGAACGACCGCGCACCGCCAACCGCCGCGTGTTCGTTCGCCATGTCGCTCCGGTCGACAAGCCGATCGGTTCTGATGCGGTTCGGCACATCATCCGGAAGACGTATCAGCGCTGCGGACTGCCGCATACGCGCGTGCACATCCTGCGCCACACCCTGGCCAGTCGGGTGCTCGCGGCCGGGGGCACCCTGAAAGAAGTCGCCGATGTCCTGCGGCATCGGGCACTGGACACCTCGCTCATCTACGCCAAGGTCGATACCGCGCACTTGTCGGCCGTGGCCCTGCCGTGGCCGGGGAGCGCGCCATGAGGGCGCGCACTCCGATGCAGTCTGCGGTCGAGCGCTACCTGGACGAACGTCGGCGTCTGGGCTTCGAACTGCGCATTGCGGGCCACCAACTCCTGCAGTTCGCTCGGTACGCCGACGCGCGTGGCCATCGCGGGCCGTTGACGCTGGATTTGCAACTCAATTGGGCCCGAGAGCATGGACAGCGAAGCGCACCCATCAGCTGCGCCCGCCGGCTTGAGATCGTCCGCCCGTTTGCGGCGTACTACCGGCAGTTTGAGCCGCAGAGCACGGTGCCGGACGGGACACCATTCGGGCGGGCACACCGACGACTCGCGCCGCACATCTACACGGAACAGGAGATCGCCGATCTGCTCGCGGAAGCGGGGCGGCTCGCCCCGTCCGCCGGACTGCGGCCGACAACCTACCGGACGCTGTTCGGCTTGTTCGCGGCCACGGGGCTCCGGCTATCTGAGGCCTTGTGCTTGCGGGACCGTGACGTCGATCTGTCCAGCGGGGTCCTGACCGTGCGACAGACGAAGTTCAAGAAGTCGCGGTGCGTACCGGTGCACCCGACCACCGTCACGGCACTCCGCAACTACCACGGCGCGCGCGACGGCGCCGTCGGCCGCGACCCGGACCGACCGTTCTTCGTCTCGCCTGTCGGTCGTGCACTGACGACCCAAACCGTGCACCGCGTGTTCGCCCAACTGCGCACGCGGCTGGGGTGGGTCGCGCGCGGTGGACATCCGCGGCCGCGGATTCACGACCTCCGGCATACCTTCGCCGTGCGCCGAGTGCAGTTGTGGCACCAGCATGCGCAGCGTGGCGTCACGATCGATCACGGGATGCTGTGGCTCTCCACGTACCTCGGCCATGCCACGATCTCGGACACGTACTGGTATCTCACGGGGGTCCCGGAGCTATTGGCCATCGTCGGGCAGACGTTCGAGCGTTTCGCCGGGGGAGCGGAGGGGGCCGATGCGTAAGTCCCCTGATTCCCCCTCATTCGCCGCGCTGGTCCAAGAGTTCTTTACCGACTATCTGGTCCGGCAACGCGCGGTGAGCCCGCGCACGGTGGCGGCCTACCGTGACGCATTTGCGCTGTTGCTGGGCTTCGCCGAACAGCATCTGGGCAAGCCGCCCACCTCGCTCCACATGGCCGACATCAGTCGCCAACTCCTCCTTGCCTTCCTCGATCATTTGGAGCGAGAGCGGGGCAACTCCGTCCGCACGCGCAACGCGCGCCTGGCTGCGGTTCGTTCATTCCTCAAGTTCGTCGGCCGACGTGATGTCGCGAGTCTCCACTTGGTCGAGCAAGCGCTTGCCGTCCCGATGAAGCGTTTCGACCGGCCGATGCTCGGCTTTCTCTCGCGCGAGCAGATGCGTACCGTGCTCGACGGGGCGGCCACCCCAACACCCACGTGGCTCGGCCAACGCGATCAGTTGCTGCTCACCATGCTCTACAACACAGGAGCCAGGGTGTCGGAGGTCGCTGGGGTGCGGGTCGCTGACGTGGTCCTCCACGACACCCCCTGCGTGCATCTGCATGGCAAAGGGCGCAAGCAACGGTCGGTGCCGCTTTGGACGTCGACCGCCAAGGCCGTCCGCGCTTGGCTGCGACTCAACGGACACCTCATGCCAGACTCTCCGCTGCTCCCGACGCGGGATGGCAAGCGAATGACGCGTGCCAATGTCGCCCTGCGTCTGCAACGCGCTGTCGGCGCCGCGACGACCAGTCATCCGGAACTGGCCGCGCGCTCGATCTCACCGCACACGATTCGTCACACCACGGCGATGCACCTGCTCCAATCAGGGGTCGATATCACCGTGATCGCGCTGTGGCTGGGCCGCGAAAGCCCGTCGACGACGCACACCTATGTGGAGGCCGACCTCGCGATGAAGGAACGCGCCCTTGCGCGCCTCACGCCCCCTGACGTGAAGCCGGTGCGGTACCGGCCGCCCGATGCCCTCTTGGCCTTCCTGCAATCGCTGTGATTATGTGCAGTCCCGGCGCCTGCGGTTGATCGGCTCTCCGAGTGCTGGCGCCGCCGATCACCGCAGGCACTGCACATAATCGGGCACTGCGCATAATTCTGTCCCAGCTGCCACGCGAAACGGCTCGCGCTGTGGGCACAGTGGCTGGACGCCACGCTCCTCGCGCCCGTCCCGCACCGGCAAGTCGTCCTCAC
>JANOTV010000166.1:0-7173 GCA_031416495.1 Gemmatimonadota bacterium | reverse complement strand
CGCGCGCATCAAGAAGGGCGAGACCGTCTTCTTCATCTGCGGCACCGCGCGCGGCATGCTCTCCGCCGAACGCGTCGCACTGAACTTCATGCAGCATCTCTCGGGCATCGCGACGCTCACCTCGCGCTACGTCGATGCGGTGCAGGGCACATCCGCGGTCATCGTGGACACGCGCAAGACGACACCCGGACTGCGTGTGCTCGAAAAGCACGCCGTGCGCTCTGGCGGCGGCGGCAACCATCGGGCGCATCTCGCCGCCGCCGTGCTCGTGAAGGACAATCACATCGCCGCGTGCGATGGCGACATCACCGTGGCCATCCAACGCGCGCGCACACACATCCCGCATGGAATGCTTCTCCAGGTCGAGTGCGACACGGTGCAGCAGGCACGCCTGGCGATCGACGCCGGCGCCGACGCGTTGCTGCTCGACAACATGCCGGAGCATGCGGTGCGCGAATGCGTGGAGATGGCCAAGGGACACTGCTGGACCGAGGCGTCCGGCGGCGTGACGCTGGGCACGGTGCGCGGCATCGCCGAGTGCGGCGTCGATCGCATCTCCGTGGGCGCGCTCACCCACAGCGCGCCGATCCTCGACCTCGCGCTCGACTTCGAGTGACGCCATCCTTGCCGCCCGACGGGCCGGTGCAGGATGAGACCTGCGACCACTGCGGGTCCGATGCCCTCGTCTGGCGGCAGTGCAAACTCATCTGCCTGAACTGCTCACAGATCAATAAGAGCTGCTCGGATCTCTGACCGCGGCGTCAAGCAGGCGGCGCAGTTGGGCGGGATCCGTCGTCGGCAGTTCACACGCGTAGTTCCGGCACAGGTACGCGGTCGCGTTCCCGCCGATCATCCCGCGCCCTTCCATCAACGGCATTCCGTCGACCGCAGCGCCCGAGCCGCCCACGAGCACGAGGAACGGCAGGTACACGCCTGCCGCCTCGCGCGCGAGTGCACGGAACCCCTCCGACTGCGGATCACCGGCGATCGCCAGCTCCACCGCACCGCTCACGGAGAGATCTGCCGCGCCCAGCAGATGCCCGAACGCGAGCGCGCTGCGGCGCATCGGCTCTGCGAGCGACGCCAGCACGTAGTCTGCGCGCCGACGCATCGCCACGTCGCCCGTGACCAGCGCCACCGTGAGCTGGAGCTCCACCGCGAGCGACGTGCCCGATGGGATCGCGTTGTCGGTGACATCCCGCGGCCTCGTCACCAGCGCCGCGGCGTCGTGCGCCGTGTCGAAGAACGCGCTTGCCTCATCGCTCCAGAACCAGCGCACGCAGCTCTCGTTGAGCGTGAGTGCGAGGTCGAGCCAGGAGCGGTCGAAGGTCAGCTGGTAGAGCGAGATGAATCCGAGCGCGAGCGCCGCATGATCCTCGAGGTAGCCGGCGATCGTCGTCGGAAAACCCTCGCGCCAGCTGCGCAGTGCGCGGCCGTCGCGCACCAGCTCGGCGCGCAGGAAGTGCCCCGCGCGCAGCGCCGCCTCCGCGAGCGCCGCGTCGTCGAACGCGCGCGCACCCTCGGCCACCGCGCGCAGCATGAGCCCGTTCCACGAGGCGAGCACCTTCTCGTCCGTGCCAGGCCGCACACGCGTCGCGCGCGCGCGCATCAGCGTCGCGCCGCATCGCTCGAGCGCCGCGCGCGTCTCCGCCACCGTCCGCTCGAACGTCGCGGCCACGTCCTCGATGCGTCGCGCGATGTGCAGGATGTTCGCCCCCGAATCCTCGAAGTTGCCGGTAGCCGTCGCGCCCCAGTACGCGATGGCGATCGCCGCGTCGTCGCCGAGCAGCGTGTGCAGTTCATCGAGCGTCCACACGTAGAACTTGCCTTCGTGTCCTTCGCTGTCCGCGTCGAGGGACGAGTACCAGCCCCCGGCCGGCGAGGTCATCTCGCGCCGGAGCCAGGCGAACGTCTCGTCGGCGATCCGCCGTGCCTCCGCGTCGCCCGTGCGCTGCCAGAGATGCACCGCGAGCCGCGAGAGGAGCGCGTTGTCGTAGAGCATCTTCTCGAAGTGCGGCACCAGCCAGACGGCACCCACGCAGTAGCGATGGAAGCCGCCGCCGATCTGATCGTAGAGTCCGCCGCCCGACATCTTCGCGAACGAGTGCTGCACCATTCCGAGCGGCTCGGGGGCGCCACTGCGCGTATGTTGGCGCAGCAGCACGTCGAGGAGCATCGCCTGCGGGAACTTGGGTGCGGTGCCGAACCCGCCCTCGCGCTGGTCGTACCAGCGCCGCATGGAGCGCAGCGTCTCGTCGAGATGGGCGCGCGTGACGGAGTCGCCGGCGGAGGTCGGGGCTTCTGCGTCCGCGTAGATGCCGCGCAGCGTCGTGGCGCCCTTCAGCACCTCCTCGCGTCGCGTCTGCCATGCGCCGGAGACCGATTCGAGGATGCGCCGGAATGACGGCATCCCATGCCGGTCCTCCGGTGGGTAGTAGGTGCCACCGTAGAACGGTACGCCGTCGGGAGTGAGGAACATCGTCATCGGCCAGCCGCCGTGGCCGGTGATCGCCTGCACCGCCTGCATGTAGATCGAATCGACATCGGGGCGCTCTTCGCGGTCCACCTTCACGTTCACGAAGCGCGCGTTCATCATCCCCGCCGTCACGTCGTCCTCGAACGACTCGTGCGCCATCACGTGGCACCAGTGACAGGCCGCGTAGCCGATGCTGAGCAGCACCGGCTTGTCCTCGGCGCGCGCGCGCGCGAAGGCCTCGTCGCTCCACGGATACCAGTCGACGGGGTTCTCGGCGTGCTGCTGCAGGTACGGGCTCGATTCGCGAGCGAGCCGGTTCGTGTGCGTGTTGTTTTTCGGCATCGGGCGGGGCGGGTTACATTGAGTCTACCCTGCAGCCCACCGAACGCGCGCCCACTCAGTCAAATCAGTGACCGCTTCCGTCGAGCAAGACGCACACGCCGCGATCGACCGCGAGAGAGGGACGGAGCGGTCGCTCTGGCGCCACGCACTGTGGATCCTCGCGGCGTCCACAGTCCTTCGGCTCGTGCTCGCGGCGCTCGTCCCGCTGTTCCCGGACGAGATGTACTACTGGGAATGGTCGCGCCGACTCGCCGGCGGGTACTTCGACCATCCTCCGATGATCGCGGTGCTGATCGCCGGTGGCACGGCGTTCCTTGGGCACACACCGATGGGCGTGCGCCTCCTGCCGATCCTCGCGGGGACGTTCGCCGGGCTCTGCCTCATCCTTGCCGCCCGTCATCTCGCCGACGCGCGCGCCGCGCGCTTCGCGGCGATCCTCTTCTCCCTACTGCCCCTCGCGGCGGCGGGGCTCGTGCTCGCCACGCCCGACGCGCCGTTGCTCGCGTTCATCTCGCTCACGCTCTACGCCGTCGTGCGCGCGCTCAGCGACGGCCCGTCGGCCGTCAGGTATTGGCTGCTCGCCGGCCTCGCGATCGGTCTCGCGATGGCGTCCAAGTACACTGGCATCTTCATCCCGATGGCGATCATGATCGCGATGATCATCCACCCCGCGCTCCGTCCGCGCCTCACGACCGCCGGCCCGTGGCTCGCCGTGATCGTCGCGTCGGTGGTGATGATCCCCGTGCTGCTCTGGAACGCGCAGCATGATTGGATCTCGTTTCGCTTCCAGATCGGCCACGGACTCGGCAGCACGCCGCGCGGCAACTGGTGGCAGCGCGAACTCGAGCTCGTTGGTGGCCAACTCGGTCTCGTCACGCCGATCCTGTTCTTCTTGCTGATCGGTGCCGTGAAGGGCGCGCTGATGCCGTCGAAGGCGATGGTGGATCCCACCGGTGCTGTCGATCGAGGCCGCGAGCCACTCCGCTTCACGCTCGCCGTCATCGCCACTTTCTGCGCGCTGTTCTTCGTCTACAGCGCCACCAGGAAATCTGTCGAGGCCAACTGGCCCGCGATCGCCTGGCTCCCCGCGATCCTCGTGCTCGCCGCAGCGCGCACTGGGTTCCGCACCCAGTGGGAACGCCGCGGACTCTGGCTCGCGGGCACGCTGACCGCGCTCGCGCTCACTCAGGTCGTCGTGCCGATCTTCCCGCTCCCCGCGCGCCGCGACCAGGTGTCCAAGGCGCATGGATGGTCCGATCTCGCGCTCGTGGTCGAGCGTGCGCGCCGCGCCGTGAGTCCGGGCATATATCTCGCGGCCAATCGCTATCAGGACGCGGCATCGCTCGCCTTCCACACCGAGGATCATCCTGCGGTCTTCGCACTCAATTTCGGTGCGCGGTCGAATCAATACGACCTGTGGCCGCGCTTCACCGCACGCGCGCAGCCCGGTGCATCGCTGCTGCTTGTGCTGGATGAACCCGCCGGTGGCATCACGCCCGGGCCGATCCAGCGGCTCGAGGGACACTTCGCGACGATCACGCAGGGTCCGCTCATCCCGCTCCATCGCGGCGATGAGATCGTGGGCCGCCGCAGGATATGGACACTCACGGGATGGTCCGGCACCTGGCCGTCCAAATGAAGTTCACCGCACCACGCACCGACCAATGACACCAGACGCAGTGACTCCACGCGCGGAACTCGCACCCGAACTCTCGGCATGGCTCGAGGCGAACGACCAGCGGCTGCACGATGATCTCTTCGAATTCCTGCGCATCCCCAGCGTGAGCGCGCGCTTCGAGCACAACGCCGACGTCGCGAACGCCGCCGCCTGGCTGCATGGGAAGCTCGCGGCGATCGGCTTCACCACCGAGACGATCGCGACGCCCGGTCATCCGGTAGTGCTCGCCGAGTGGCGCGGCGCGTCGGCCGGTGCACCGACGGTGCTCGTGTATGGACACTACGATGTGCAGCCGCCGGAGCCGCTCGCGCTGTGGACATCGCCGCCTTTCGAGCCCGAGATCCGCAACGGCAACATCTATGCGCGCGGCAGCGTGGACGACAAGGGCCAGCTCTGGCTCCATGTCGCGGCACTCGAGGCACACCTCGCGACGCGCGGTGCATTGCCCGTGAACATCATCGTGCTCGCAGAGGGTGAGGAGGAAGTCGGCTCCGATCATCTCGCGCCGTTCGTCGAGGCGTACCGCGAACGCCTCAAGTGCGATGCCGTCGTCATCTCCGACTCCACGATGTTCGCGCCGGGCATTCCCAGCATCCTGTCGTCGCTGCGCGGTCTCGCGTACTTCCAGCTCGACGTCACCGGCCCGAACTCCGATCTCCACTCGGGGATGTACGGCGGCGCGGTGGTGAACCCGGCCACCGCACTCGCGCGCATCATTGCGAGCTTCCACGACGCCGACGGCCGCATCGCGATCCCCGGCTTCTACGATACCGTGCGTCCATTCCCCGACGCGGTGCGCGCAGGCATGAAGCGCCTCCCATTCGATGAACAGGCATTCAGGGATCATCTCGACGTCGCGGCACTTGGCGGCGAACCCGGCTACACGACGCTCGAGAAGCTCTGGACCCGTCCGACCTGCGAAGTGAACGGGATGCTCTCCGGCTACACTGGGGAAGGCGCGAAGACCGTGCTGCCAGGCGTCGCGATGGCGAAGGTCAGCTGCCGCCTCGTGCCCGACCAGGACCCCGCGCTCATCGCGCCGCTCATCGAGAAGCACATCGCGACTGTCACGCCGGCCGGCATCAAGGTGAAGGTGACCTTCCTGCACGGCGGCCAGCCCTGGCGCGCCGACCTCGAAGGTCCTGTGTTCGACGCAGCCGCGCGTGCGCTCACCATCGCCTTCGGCCGCGAACCCGTGATCATCGGCGAAGGCGGTTCGATCCCCGTCGTCAGCGACTTTGCCCGCATCCTCGGCGCCCCCGTGCTGCTGATCGGATTCGGACTCCCCGGCGAGAACGCACACGCGCCTGATGAGTGGATCAGCCAAGAGAACTTCAGGCTGGGCATGAGGGCGGTCGCGGCGCTGTGGGACGAGATGCAGAGGTAAGGTGGAAGGTGCCAACCTTCCACCTGGAACTCAGAGCCCCGCCAGCAGCGCATCATTCGATGTGGTCCCCGCGATCCGCTTGATCAACCACTCCATTGCCGACTGCGGCGGCATCTGCTGCAGGCCGCGGCGCAGCGTGTAGATCGCTTCGATCTGCTCCGCCTTGTAGAGCTTCTCCTCGCGGCGCGTGCCCGATGCGGCGATGTCGAACGCGGGGAAGATGCGCTTCTCGGCGAGTGAGCGGTCGAGCTTGATCTCGCAGTTGCCCGTGCCCTTGAACTCCTCGAAGATCACGTCGTCCATGCGCGAGCCCGTCTCGATGAGCGCCGTGGCGATGATCGTGAGGGAGCCGCCGCCGAACTCCGGCGCGATCGAACGCGCCGAGCCGAAGAAGGCCTTCGGTCGTGCCATCGCCGAGGTGTCGAGGCCGCCGGAGAGTGTGCGCCCGGTGCCGCGCTCGGCGGTGTTGAATGCGCGGGCCATGCGCGTGAGCGAGTCGAGCACGATCACCACGTCCTTGCCCTGCTCGACGAGGCGGCGCGAACGCTCGAGCACCATTTCGACGACATCCACGTGCCGGCGAGCCGGCTGGTCGAAGCTCGACGCGACGACTTCGCCGACACCCCAGGAAATCGCCTCGCTGACTTCCTCGGGACGCTCGTCCACGAGGAGGATCAGCAGCGTCGCCTCGGGATGATTGATCGCGATCCCCTCGGTGATCGCGTGCATGAGCATCGTCTTGCCGGCGCGTGCCGGTGCGACGATGAGTGCGCGCTGTCCGTAGCCGACCGGAGCGATCAGGTCGATCGCGCGACGCGTGAGTTCGGGGCCGCCCTTCGCGGGACGCCCCGTCTCGAGCGTGAGCCGACGCTCGGGATATGACGCGGTGAGTGTCTGGAAGTCCGGGCGCTTAAGTGCGGGGTCCGGCTCGCTGCCGTTGATCGCGACGATCTCGGCGACCGTCAGGCGGCCACGATGATCGCGGCCGATCCGCGCGTCGATCTCGTCGCCGCGGCGCAAGGCATACTGCTTGATGAGGTGGGGCGGAACGTAGGCATCGTTCGGATCCGCGAGATAACTGAACTCCGCGCGACGCACGAACCCAGCCTCACGCGCCGGATCGAACCAGCCGCTCGTCTCTCCATCGACCACGAGGATGACCGGCGGTGCACCACCACTCGCGTCACGCGGTTCGCGCGCCTCGCGCGGTTCACGCGGTTCACGCGGGCCACGCGGCCCATCACGCGGACCCTCACGCGGCCCCTCGCGCCCACGTGGTCGCTGGCGACG
>JANOTV010000165.1:0-3782 GCA_031416495.1 Gemmatimonadota bacterium | reverse complement strand
GTCGCGTTGCTCTCCGCCGACCCGCAACTCGATGCGCAGACGAAGTTCCGTTTCGACGAGCGATTCCGCACCAGCAACGGCGGTATCGTCGTGCGACTCGTGAGTGCGATGGTGCCTGCGCGCGGCACCTGAGCCCGCGTACAGAGCGGGCATACGTGTCATCCGCTATATCCGATATCACGGCACTCGGCATCCCAGCGGACACGGACATCAGATTATGACCGCCACCCAACATCTTGAGAGCTCGCGCTTGTTCCTCCGGCCGATCGTCGACGACGACTTCGCGCCGTTCTACGCGCGGCTGGTCTGCGATCCCGTCGTAATGACGTTCTTTCACGCATATACCCGCCCGATGCCTGACGCAGAGCGACGCGAGAGAGCGCGCCGTGTTTGTTTTTTCACTTCGCCGATGGCGCCGCACGGTTCGGCTACATTTGCTGGGCTATAATCGCCAAGCCCACCATTGCTGTCCCCGGTGGGCAGCCAAGCACGCGGTGCGGGGTAGGCGAGTTTCTGGGTTGGGCAGGCATCGTCACGCCCGCGCTCGAGGACCCAGCACTTGGCCCTGAGCTCGCATATTTGATCGCCTCGCGGTTCCACGGGCAGGGCCTCATCACCGAAGCGGCGGCCACGGTCGTGAGGGACGCGTTCCCACGCCATGGGCTCTCAGCGCTTCACGCCGTGATGGACGCGCCGAACACAGCCTCTATGCGCGTGGCCGAGAAGCTGGGTTTCACGTACCAGGGGACGACAACCGTATATGGGTCCGAAGACATGGTGCTGTATGCGCTCTCCAAGCACGCAGCCTTGAAGCAGGAGGCCGCGAAGATGAGAAAGTACACCATGCCCCGCACCGCGCGAGAGGAACACGATCCCCATGCCGCCACGGCCGAGCTCACGCTCCAGCGAATAGTGCCCGGCGACCGCCTGCTGGAAGTCGATGAACTCGCCGGTCGGGTGGCAGCGGTGCGGTCATGTCGCCATGGACCTGCCCCGCCCCCGCTCCAACGCCCTCCGCGTGCGGGCGAGCAACGCGGCCGTCGTGAACGGCTTTTCGAGCAGGTCGATCTCCTCGCCAAGGTCGACCGCGCTCGCCAAGGCGTCGTTCGTGTAGCCCGACGTCATCAGGACCGCGCCCTGGTACGCGGCCGCCCGCAGGCGCCTTAGCAGGTCGACCCCGCCCAGTCGCGGCATGACGACATCGGTGATCACGATGTCGATGGGCACGCGGCTCGAGCCAAAGACGTCGAGGGCTTCCAATCCGTCGCGGGCGAGCAACACGCGATACCCCGCCGCGCGCAGCACCCGCACCTCGAGCGTCGCCACCGTCGGTTCGTCCTCCACCACAAGGACGGTCTGGGTGCTCAGATGCTTCGGCAGCGGTGCGACACGGGGTTCCTCGCGCCGGACCTCCTCAGCCGTCACCGGGAGATAGACGCGCACGGCGGTGCCGTGCCCGACGTCGCTCTGGAGGGTGGCGGCGCCGCCGCAGTGCTTCGCAATGGCATACACCGTGGCGAGTCCAAGACCGGCCCCCTTTCCCACGGCCTTTGTCGTGAAGAAGGGATCGAACGCATGGAGCACCACGTCCGGAGCCATGCCGTGCCCCGTGTCGAAGACCGTGAGGACGGCGTACACGCCGGGGCGGAGCTCGACGCCAAGACCGCTGGAAGTACCCGAGAGCTCGAGTCGGCGGAGCTCGACGGTCAGCTGGCCGCCGTCGGGCATGGCGTCGCGCGCATTCGTCACGAGGTTGGTGACGATCTGCTCCATCTCGCCGAGGCCCGCCAGGACGTGCACCTCACCTTCGCACAAGCGCAGGTCGAGCTGATACCGCGCGTCGAGCAGCTTGTGAAGGATGTTCTCGATCTCGCGCAACGCGACCGACACATCCACCACCATGGTCTGCACGTCCTGTTTTCGCGAGAATGCCATGAGCTGACGCACGAGGTCCGCCGCGCGGTTCGCGGCATACCGGACCTCATCGATGCAGGCCAGGTCCTCGGGGGAACTCGCGAGATTCTCGGCCAGCAGGTCCGAGTTCCCGATGATCGCCACGAGCATGTTGTTGAAGTCGTGGGCGATACTGCCGGCCATGCGCCCGACGGCTTCCATCTTCTGCGTCAGGCGAAGGTGCTCCTCGAGCTGCTTGCGCGCGGTAATGTCGCGCCAGACCACGTGGAGGATCCAGCCGTCGCCCCGCGGCATCGCGGTCAGCAGCACCTCGACCGGAAAGACCTCACCGTCGGCGCGGACGTGCGCCCACTCAAACCGGTTGCTCCCCAGCTCGAGGGCGATGGCGATCATCTCGTTCGCCTTCGTGAACGAATCACTTCCGTCGGGCTGGAACGGGGGCGACAGTTCGGACGGGTGCGTGTTCAGGATGTGCTCCCTGTTCCTGGCGCGCAACATATCCACCGTCGCCTGGTTGCAGTCGACGAAGGCCCCGCCGTCGATGATCAGGATAGCGTCGGCCGAACGCTCGAAGAATTCGCGATAGGGATCGGGCGTGTCGCCGGTGCGCACGCCAGAGCGCTGGCCTCCATCACTCATCGAGTGTGCCGACGATGGGGAGCGTGTAGAGGTTGCCGAGGATGTCGAAGACGAGCGTCTTGCCGTCAGGTGAAACGTCGAGGGAGATCCACGACGCTTCGTCGGTTGTGAAGCTGAGTTTGCGCGGGGTGATCAGCGGCAACGCATTGGATCTCGCGGCGGCTTTCACTGCGCTGTCGTTCTGCGCCGGAGTCTGGGCGATGAGTGGTGCGCCAAGATGTGTGCCAACGACAATCGCGATCGCCAAGGTCGATCCAAGTCGGCGCAGGGGCCTCATCGAGCGGTCTCCCAATTCACGGTGCTGTCGCCTGCCATGAGCGGCGACGGGTCAATGTGTCGAATGTACGGGCCTACGCGGAGGACGCCAGCGCGAGCGTGGCAGGCCGTGTCACCTCATCCAACGTCGGAGTTCGTCGTGCTTGTGCAGATCCAATCCTATATATGCATGGTGACTGGCCTCCCGGTATGCGGCGGAATCCATCCCTGACCGCGTGAAACATCCTGTGGGGCGGAACAGTGCCACCACGTTGCCGTGGAGGCCAGCCGCTTCATTCCAACTGAACCCAACCAACTGAACCCAAGCTGTTGCGGCGGCCGGCATCTCGTTGCAAGATTCCCCGTCGTGGCTGAGGCTGAGCGCCGAGGTGTTCTCGCGCTTGGTATCCATATCGTCGAAGGAGCAGTGATGAATCCGAACAAAGCGCTGTGGGAAAAGGGCGACTTCACCAAGATCGCCGCATTCATGCGTCAATCCGGAGAGGCACTCGTGAAGTCGCTCGGGATCACGACGCCGATGCGGGTCCTCGATGTCGGCTGTGGAGATGGCACCACGGCGCTCCCTCTCGCCCGTCTCGGGACCGAAGTCCTGGGAATCGACATTGCGAAGAACCTCGTCGAAGCCGGAAACAAGCGGGCGGCGGAGGCGGGGCTCCACCGACTGAAATTCCAGGAAGGAGATGCGTGCAACCTGGAAGGGATCAGCGACGACTCCTTTGATCTTACTCTCTCGGTCTTTGGGGCCATGTTTGCTCCCAAGCCATTCGACGTTGCCAGAGAGTTGGTCCGGGTCACGAAGCCAGGTGGTCGGATCGTGATGGGCAACTGGATCCCGAACGATCCGACGTCCTTCGTCTCGCAGCTTCTGAAGATCAGCTCCTCGTTTACGCCTCCACCGCCGGAAGGCTTCGTCAGCCCGATGACCTGGGGTGTGGAGAGTCACATCATCGAAC
>JANOTV010000164.1:0-3946 GCA_031416495.1 Gemmatimonadota bacterium | reverse complement strand
CCTTGAGGGTGCGCGTGATGACGAGCGCGTGGTCCTGCGCGTCGTCGAGCGTCGCGGGTGTCATCATGATTTCGATTCCTGTTGATGAAGGGCTTCGACGAACGAGGCGAGACGATCCGTGCGTGACTCACAAGGTGCAGTTGAGGACACCCGTGTGAAATGTCAAGCGCGGCGGCTCGTCCCGGCACCTTCGGAACACCTCCTCGCATATAGCGGCATCGGCGGTAATTTCGGTCAGTGACTCGATTCTCCTTCTTTCTTAGAGATCTGAATGCGCCTTCCTTCGTCAGTTCGCCTGGTCGCCTCGCTCGCACTCTTCAGTACGGCGACCCTCGCCATGACCGTCGCCCGACCGATGGGGGCGCAATCACTCCCGGTAATCGAAACGCTCGTGCCGCTCGACAGCGCGCGCCGCATCACCGTCATCTCGCCCACGCTGGTCACGCGACTGGGGCTCGTCTCCCCCACCTGGCCGGTGGTCGGAGCGTTCCGTGAAGCTCGACTATATCGGATTGACGGCGGTTCGCATGTACTGGTGGTGCAGCGTATCGACAGCACGGTCGCCCGCTTTTCGCTCGATGCGGCGGCGGTCTCCAGTCTGCAGAACGCCGTGGGCGTCGGCCTCTTGGCACAGGGGCGCGGCGGCGATCGCCTGCTTGGCGCAGGGTCTGGCGTCGTGGTCTCGCAGCCCGCCGGCAACACGTTCGTGCGCAACCAGACCTTCCTCGGTCTGATTGCCTATGGTCCTGCCACGGCCGCACTCCTCAGCAAGAGCAGCGCGGCCGCTGCGGCTGGCGGATACTTTCTGGCAGCGGGTACATCGTTCTTCGTAGCGGCCAACACGGTGAAGGGTCGGGTGGTCACGCGCGCCCAAGCGGCACGCGCTGCCCACGGTGGCACACGCGGCGCGCTGACCGGTTTGGGAATCGCGGCGATCGCCAACGCCGACGGCGGCCCGGGTTGGGGTGCGCCGATTCTGGCCGGCGCCATCGGCGGGACGATCGCCGGATTCCATCAGGCGCGCGGCTTGAGCGATGGTGAAGCAGCCAGCGCCGGTTTCTTTGCCGACCTCGCCGCGATCACCGCACTCGGCATCGGAGGATCCACCGGCTCCTTCGAGGGAAGGAAAACGGTGGTCACATACGGTGCGACGGTCCAGCGTGCATTGGTTGCTGCGAAGCAGATCGAAGAGGAAAAGGGACTCTCGGTGGAAGTCATCGACTTGCGCACGCTCTCGCCCTGGGATCAGGAGACGGTCTACGCGTCGGCAAAGAAGACGGGCCGCGTGATCGTCGCCTACGAGGATTCCATCTCGTGGGGTTACGGTGCAGAGATCGCGGCGCGCGTGGCCGACGACTGCTTCGCCTGGCTCGATGCGCCGGTCAAGCGCGTGGCGAGCACCGACACGTTCGTCGGCTACGCGCCGTCGCTCGAGGATGCGATCCTTCCGCAGGTCGCGGACTTCGTGCGGGCGTACGAGGAGATCACGGCGTACTGATCGACGACCACTCGGCGCCATGCGCGTCCACGACTTCGGCGCGTGGCGCGAGCTTGCGGAGTTCAGCGCTCTTCCCGATAGCCACCACCTTATCCCCATCGAGCAGCATCGCGTCGGCCCACGGCCTGCGCGCATCCCCCGTGGCGATGCGCGCGTTCACCACGAGGCGACGGTGATCGGAGCGCTCGCCCGACTGCATGCCTGATCCCTGCTCAGGGCTTCCGCTCGATCGCATCGCGCACGTCGAGCAGGATCTCGAAGTAGAGCTGTTCGCGCCGGTAGGCGAAGTCGAGGGTAGCCATCTGGCCTTCGTCCTCGGACTCCTTCGCGCGGCGGAAGGCCTCGCCGTACATCTCCTCGAGGTTGGCGAGGATACGCTCGCGGGAACGGGACATCGGGATCTTCTCCAGTGCAGCGAAGGTGAGCCGAGGCGGATCGAACGGCGCCATCTCCGGCACCTTCGGGGTCTCAAGCAGGAACTTGCGCGCCGCGCCAAACAACTGGCGACGCGCCTCGAATGGATTGGACATTGTATGCGGAACGTAGTCCGTCCCTCCCCCGCTGGGCAACGGCTGCATTTCGTGACGCCGAACCGCAACCGGAACTGGCACGGCGGTTGCCCCGGATGATGTCGCTCCTCTCGACGCACCCGTCGACGGCTGCGCGTGCGGGGCGCTAGCGGATCCCGCGCTCCGCCAGCAGGCGTGCCACCGCGGCATCATCAGTCGCGAACCGCAGCAGCGAGGCGAGGACGTCGTCCGTCGTCTTGCCCTCGACGGCCATCAGCGCGGGCGGGATGTTCTCCGATTCCTCACGCGACGTACCGGCGCGCCGGTCGACCTCGATCACCGCGCAGACGGTGCCGCTGGTCGCCGACGGCACCTGCCGGATGCGAACCACCGGGCCCTGCGGGAGCTTGCGTTCGTAGAGGATCGACACGGGGGGCACGGAGGGGGCGGGATAAGTGCGGAGCGGGGGGAATCTCACACGGTCGTGCGACAACTGCCAACCAGGCCTGGACAGATCAGCGCGCAAGCCTGTGGAACAGGGCGTCGGTCACTTCGCGGCCGTCACGCAGATGCTCCACGACGATCCGCTCGAGCAGTGCGGGCGTGACGCCGGCGTACCTGATGCCTTCTGGATACACGGCGACGATCGGACCACCCGCACACACACCAAGGCACGGCGTCTCGCTCCGCTTCACGCGCCCGGGACCGAAGAGGAGATCCTCGCGCTCAAGCAGTTGGGCAAGCAGGCTGTAGAGGCCACGTCCCTTCCGGTCGGAGCAGAATCCGCCGGTGCAGACGAGCACGTGGCGGGCATATGGCTCCATGACCGGTTCGTTCGTCGGGACGGACATCAGTCCGTCTTCACCTTGTTGTCACCGGGGGGCGCGATGTAGCGAAGCGCCTTCACCGGCGTTCCGCCGATGAGATGCTCCTCCATGATGCGCTGCGCGCCATCCTCGTCGACGCCCCCGTACCAGACATCCTCGGGATAGACGACGACCATCGGGCCATGCCCGCACTGGTTCATGCATCCCGACTGATTGATGCGTACACGACCCTTGAGTCCCGTTTCCTTCACGGCATTCTTCAGGCCGTCATAGACATCGCACGAACCTGCCGCGGCGCAGGTCTTTCCGGTGGTGCAGACGAAGACGTGATGCTCATACTGGCCCATGGTGGTAAGATAGCCGATGCCTACCCCTGAAGAGTTCTTCGCAATCGACATGCGCGTCGGCACGGTGCTGCGCGCGGAGCCGTTCCCCGAGGCCATGAAGCCGTCGATCAAACTCGAGATAGATTTCGGCACGGCACTCGGCGTCCGGCGGTCGAGCGCGCAGCTGACGACGCATTACACGCCCGAATCCCTCGTCGGACGGCAGGTGATCGCCGTGACCAACATCGGCGAACGGCGCGTCGCGGGATTCACGAGCCAGGTACTGGTGCTTGGCGCCATGCCGAGCGCGACCGAAGTGGTGCTCCTCGCCACGGACCAGCCGGTCGCGAACGGCACGAAAATCGGATGACCGCCCGACAGGTGGATCGCACCGCACAGCGACCCGCACAGCGACACCGCACAGCGACACGCACAGCGACCCGCGGTGGCGTAGCGCGGCGCGGCGCGCGATACTTCGACGTCCCCGATTGAAATTCCTATCCCCATTGGCGCCACGGGTGAGTGGAGGTTGAGCACCGCGACGGACGTCGTCTCGCTGCAGAACGGATCGGGTACCAACACCTTCAAGGCCGCGAACCGCTCGGTCTTCCTGCACGCCGAGATCAAGTACTGATGCGGTCGCCCTTCCCCAACCAATCGGAGAGTTCCATGCCCCCGTCCACTCGCAAGTCCGGCTTCGTCCGGTCGCTCCTCGTTACCGTCGTCTCGCTGGTCGCGGTCGGCGCGATGGCATGTGGTGGCTCGGGGGAGGCCAAGACGGTCGCC
>JANOTV010000163.1:0-9899 GCA_031416495.1 Gemmatimonadota bacterium | reverse complement strand
TGACGAGAGCGATCGATCGAGCCTGTTGTGACGGAGCAGACGTGCCATGGAGTATTTGTATCTGGTGTTGACACGGTATTGTTCCCCCACCATCCGGAGGTTGCAATGCAGTATGGAAAGCTGGCACTTGGCTTGGTCGTTGCTGCGGGAATCGGCGTGGCCTGTTCGGACTCGGGCACGACGGGCCCCCAGATTGTGCTCGAGACCTTCGTGGCGAACATGACCGGGGCGAAGGAACGTCCCACGCCGGTCACCTCGACTACGACGGGGACGGGTACCTTCGTGTTCGAGCAGACGGGTGAGATCAGCTACTCGGTGGTGGTGCCTTCGACCACGCCACTCGCGACGCTGCCGACGGGATTGCACATCCACGGGCCGGCGGACACGAGTCAGGTGGCCGGAATCATCGTCGGCTTCAATGGGTTCGCACAGGCGCTCAGTGGAACGATGGCGGTGGGAACGATCCGAGGCGTGAGCGCCACGGTATCGCTTGACTCGCTCAAGGCATTGATCCGCAATCGCCGGGTGTATCTGAACCTGCACACCGCCACGAACCCCGGTGGGGAGATCCGCGGGCAACTGGTATTGGTTCCGTAGTCACGGCTCTGAGCCAGCGATCGAGACGGGCGTTCGTGGGCGCAACTTCTGCCCGCTGGCGCCCGTCTTGATTCGCGCGCGAACCTGAGCTTGTTCGACGGGGCACTGTCCCCACGAGTACCTGCTCGCGTTCTCCTGCAGGTGCCGGGCACTGCACATAATCGGGCACTGCGCATAATTCTGCCCGAGCTGCCACGCGAAACGCCTCGCGATCGGCCCTACCGACGCTGGGGAGTCATGGCGCTGGCCGCCGGCCTGCGGTGGTCGCACTGGGACTGTGGCAGCGATGACTTGAGCCCCCTGCCGACGAGCTTTGTGGCGACGGCAACACCCGGCTCGTTCGGCCCGCGATGCGGGCAGCCGCAGGGCTCGCGGGGCGGCGGCGCCTGGTGCGCGAGGTGTTCGCGCCCTCAGGCATGGCGGAGCAACCCAGCCACCCCTAGAATAGGGCATCCCGATCTCCCCAGGCCGCACGATGCCCATTGAGTCCGGATCGTCATTCGCGGGCCGCTACACGCTTGAGCGCGAGCTCGGGCGCGGTGCGACGGCTACGGTCTGGCTCGCGCACGACACCGAGACGGCGACGTCGGTCGCGCTCAAGATCCTCTCACCCGTGCTCGCCGAGGGGACGATGCGCGAGCACTTCCTCCGGGAGGTCAAGCGCACGGCCGAGTTCGCGCACCCGCGCATCCTGCGCGTGCTCGATTCCGGCGCTGCCGAGGGCACGCTCTACTGTGCGCTTCCGTACATGCCGGAAGGTACGTTGCGGCTCCGACTCCTGCGCCAGCACCAGCTGCCGATCGCGGACGTGATCAAGATCGGGCACGAACTCGCCGACGCCCTCGCGCACGCTCACGAGCACGGCTTCGTGCATCGCGATGTCAAGCCGGAGAACATCCTCTTCGTGGCGGGTGAGGCGCACCTGGCGGATTTCGGGATCTGCCGGGCGCTCGAGCGATCGATGGACGAGTCGTCCACCTCACGGGCGCTCGTGCGCGGAACGCCGGCGTACATGAGTCCCGAGCAGGCGAGCGGAGAGCAGGACTATGACGGCCGTAGCGATATCTTCTCGCTGGGCTGTGTGCTTTACGAGATGATCACCGGCGTGGCGGCCTTCATCGGTCCGACCGCCGAGGTGGTGCTTGCGCAGCGTTTCGCGCATGCGCCGCGCGAGATGCGGGTGTACCGGCCATTCGTTCCGGCGGCCCTGGAAACGGCGGTGGGCAAGTGCCTGCGCGTCGCCCCTGCGGACCGGTACCGCGATGCGCACGAGTTGGCCGCGGCGCTCGTGCGCATCGATCCGGAGTCCGCGCCCCTCGCGTCGCGCGCGATTTCCCGGCCGATGACCGCCCGGGCAGCGGTCGGCGTGGTCGCCCTCGCGATCGCTGTCGTGACCGTCCTCGCGGTGCTGCCCCGTGGTCGCGCCACCAGCACCGAAGGCACGGCGACGACTCCCGACACCACGCGGGTGGTCGTCCTGCCGCTCGAACGTCGCAACGCGAACGCGACGCCTGGTCTTGAGCAGACGCTGGACGATGCACTGCTGCGCGACGCCATCGGCGCGTGGGACGGCATCACACCGATCGACCAGTTCCAGGTGAACGATGCGCTGCGCGCCTTTGAGGCGCCGCCGACGACCGCCGAATCGCGCGAGATCGCGAGGGCGCTCGGGGCCGGTCGGGTGGTGCGCGGAGAGCTTCGCGAGCACGCGGACTCCGCGGTCGTCTACCTCGCACTCTACGACGTGCGCAGCGCGCAGGCGCTGCATGTCGCCCAGGTCGGAGTGCCCCGCGAGCTCGCGGCCGCGGCAGGTGCGTACCAGCGGGCGGTGGCGTCGCTGCTCCTTCGGGGCGTGGAGTCTGAACCGGCCGCCTCGCGAGCGACGCATCGCCGTACGCTCCCCGCCGCCCAGGCGTATGGCCGTGCCCACCAGGCGCTCGGCGCCAGGCAACACCCTCGCGCCGATTCGCTCTTCGAACTGACGCTGACGTACGACCGCTCGGATATGCTGGCGCACGCCTGGCTAGCACAGGTGCGGGCCTGGAGCGACCGGCCCGTCGATACCTGGGCGCCGTTCGCCGCGCGCGCTGCCGCCGACGAAGCGTCCCTCCCGGCGCGCGAGCGGATCCTGGTCCGTGCGCTCGTCAACCTGGCGGACCGGCGCTTTCCGGCGGCCTGCGCGATCTATGATTCGCTGGCCCACCGGAACGCGAACGATTTCGCCGCGTGGTACGGCGCCGGCCAGTGCCGGACGATGGATCTGCTGGTCGTTCGCGACACCGTAACGAGTCCGTCGGGCTGGCGCTTCCGCGCGAGTCGTCACGCGGCACTGCAAGCCTACGAGCGCGCGTTCGCGGTGCTTCCGGTGGTGCATCGCTCGTACGAGGGAAGCGGCTTCGCCGCCCTGCGACGGCTGTTCTTCGTGACGTCCTATGTGCTCATCGGACGTTCGATGCCAGACAGTGGGGTGTTCCACGCACGGCCGACGTGGCGTGGCGATTCCCTCGTGCTCGTGCCGCAGCCGATCGCGACGTCGGGCGCGGGTGGTCCCGGCGCGATCCCCCAGGGGTTCGAACTGGCGCTGACGCGGCAGCGGGACCGGTTGCGCGACATCGCCAACGGGTGGTCGATGGCCTTTCCGCGCAGTAGCGAGGCGAAAGAGGCGGTGGCGGTGGCGCTCGAGTTGCTTGGGGATCCCGCGGCCATCGACACCGTGCGCGCGGCGCGGCGTCTCACGGTCGAGCCGGAGCGACAGTTCGCGCTCGCGAGCTCGGAGGTTCGGCTGCTGATCAAGTTCGGGTTGCCGGGCGACCTGTCGGCGCTGCGGCGCGCGCGACAACTGGCGGACTCGCTGCTGCGATCCGCGCCGTCTTCCGCGCCGAAGGATGCGGAGCGCCTCGCGGCGCTGGCGGCCCTGCGCGGAGACTGCCCGCGCGCGGAACGGATGCTGCGCGCCGCGGTGCCCGTGAAAGGGATGCTCGGCATCCCGTCTGACCTGATACGGGACTCACAGGGCCTGCTCGTCACCATCGCACTCCGCTGTGAGAGGCCGGATGCAGCGGAAGCCCTGCGGCAGCTCTCCGCGCGGATCGACGACCTGACTCGCGGCCAGAGTGCCGACGCGCGTCGGCTGCACGACGACGTCTTGCTCTACCGGCCGACGATGCTCGCGCGTCGGCGCGATCCGGTACTCGTGGGTCGGCTCGCGGCGGGGAACGAATCCGGCCTGGTGCGCGCCGCCGCGGCGGCCTCGGTCAGCGAATGGAGCGAAGTGCGGCGACAACTGGGCGCCCTCAGTGCCACCGGGCAAACGCCGGATGTCGCGCTGATCGCGGCGCGACTTTGGGCCGAAGCCGGGGACACGGCGCAAACGCGCGAATGGGTCCTCGGCACGATCGCCCGCGTGCGATCGATGGATGCCAATACGCTGGGTGATCCGATCGTGATCGCCTCGCTGGTGCGACTGATGAGTTGGGCGGGAGACCTCGCGGCCGCAGAGGGCGACGCGGCCGCGAGACTCCGATGGGAGACTGCGGTGGCAGCGTTGCGAGACCCTTCATGAAGGAGGTCGACATGCAGGACGGACGCGGGGTGGGTGTAAGCGGAGCATCACGGCGGAGGAGCGCGGGCGTGTGCGGCGCGCTGATGTTGGTACTCGGTTGTACGACGCCGTCGACGGAGATGGCCGATGGGAGGCCTGCGGGGGCGGATACATCCCGCACGACGACCGCGAAGGATTTGCACGGCGGGGACTGCGATTCGCTCGACCTCAGGTACGAGGAGCGGGAATCGCAACTGCTGGCGCGTCGGGACTGTCAGCGCCGGATCGCCGTGCGCGTGGCGCTGGGCCCGGAAGAACGGCGTCTGGCCGGTCTCGCCTGGAGCTTCCCGGAGGCGCACGATGAGCAGCCGTTCATCATCGGAGGAAACGAGTTTGGTCCGCAGGTCAACCTCTTCGCGTCACCGTTCCTGGCGGGATTCACGGAGACGTGGCAGATCGAAGAGCAGGAACCACGCGGGCTGCTCGCGGCGGTGGTGTACGTTGACGCGCCAGTCGGGACGACGCTTCCGCAGGAGTACGCAACGCTCTCGCTGCAGCCGGGGATCAACTGCATCTGGTTGCATTTCAGTGGCGGTTGGCGAGCGGCGGTCAGCCAGACCGCCAAGGGAATGACCTGCGACCAAGGTGGCACGGCGGTTCCGCTGGGGGTGCGTCGCCACACTCCGCCAGGAATGCGGCCGGTCGACTATCCGGCGGTCGCACGATTCACCGAGACACCTCAAGGACGGCCGCTGATCGGAGTCCGTTGTCTCGCCGGCTGGTGCGACATCGGACCGGCCGCGCCGGATGGGATCTCGCCGGACTTCACGGTGCGCCCCGCGTTCGCCGTTGGCGCCGGGCGCGAGTTCGCGATCCGCGGGTGGCACGACGAACAGCGGCTGGCCGAGAACGTCGGCGGTGTGCTCCGTCCGACGGAGATCCGGGCCGCGCTCGTGCCGGCACCCGGACAGGGAGAGCGCCAGGCATCGGCGTATCGGAACAGCTGGGTCCGCGTGGGAATCCTCGAACTTGATCGCGCTCCGGCCGCCGGTACCAAGTACGAGAAGTGGGGACTGGGAAGTGGGAGGAATCTCATCGAGCTGACGGAGGTTGCGGGCAAGTGGAAACTCCGCGTCACGCCGCCTGGAATGCCGCCCACGGTCTGGACCAGACTCGTGCGCTCGGTGCATTACGACGCGATGGTGCCCGGCACGGCGCGGTTCCGGTTCAATTCGTATGACGACGGTATCTGGGTGCCGTGCGGCGTCGCGTGCTGCTATGCGGAGGGTGACATGTGACCCGCTGCACTACCCTTCGTCGAGCGCGCTACCAGGCCGGTCGATCGCGCTCTGTATCGCAGTCGTGGACGTAAGGTGCAAAGAGGACGATCACGGGCGCGCCCAGCGCGGGAATGACGCGGGCGTCGGCCGCCGCCGTTACCGCTGCAGTCACCACGCAGCTCGCACCGGGAGCGATGCGCTCGGCGAGCACGAACAGCGTATCGCGTGCGAGCGTGACGTGCCGAATACGCACCACGTGGCCTCCGGACGAGGCCCCGCCGTAGAGCGCAAGCACAACCATCTCCTGTGTGAAGTCAACCGCGAGTGGCGGGCGCTTCGGGATTAGGGAAAGCTGCAACGTGTCGAAGAGGGGCGTCCACGTTTCGGCAGAGCGGGCGACGCGACCACCGCGCTTGGCAAAGCCCGTGTAGATGCGATAGGGCCAGAACCCAGCAGCGAAGCTGCTGTCCCGCTCGGCACCGCGCGTCAGCGCCGGCCTCGCGAGTAGAGCTTCGTACACCGCCCGCGAAGCCGCAGGTTCGGTGGGCGCATCGCACGCGGAGACGATGCCAAGCCCCACGAGGAGCAGACCGAGAAGGCATCGATGCATGTGAGTACTACCTCATGTGAGTACTACCTGTGGGACAGCGAGTTCACCACGGAGTAGCTTCGGGATGTCGGGATCGTCCGGCTAACGTTGATTAGACGCCCCTGCGATTCTGTTTAATGGCGCCGTCTATCCAAAGTTCCATCCCAGCCCACCTCCTCGCAACTACTTCGCCGTCGAGACTCCAGCGCTGCACACGTTGGCGAGGTGACCTGTCGCTGATCCGACTCGGCAGGAGTAGACATCACAAGACGAGAGGCGGCACGGCGCGACTTCCTGGAACACACTCTCAAGCAAAAACGGGAGAGGCACCAACGCCTCTCCCGTCCTCCCGCATCAACTCGTCGGCGGACTAAACCCTTCCCCGCCCCCTTCCAGCCACGAGAACTGATACTTCTTGTCCTCGAACGGCAGGACCTGCTTCGCCACACGCAGCGGACGGAACGAATCCATCATCACCGCGAGCTCGTTCGTGTGCGTCATGCCGATGCTCGCCTCCGCCCGACCCGGATGCGGACCGTGCGGGATGCCATCGGGGTGATGCGTGATCGAACCGTATTCGATCCCCTTCCTACTCATGAACTCCGCTGACGCATAGAACAGCACTTCGTCCGAATCGACATTCGAGTGGTTGTACGGTGCGGGGATCGCCTCGGGATGGAAGTCGTACGGACGCGGACAGAACGAGCAGATCACGAAACCATCGCCCTGGAAGGTCTGATGCACCGGCGGCGGCTGATGCACGCGACCGACGATCGGCTCGAAGTCGTGGATGTTGAAGGCCCACGGATAAAACTGTCCGTCCCAGCCGACGACATCGAGCGGATGGTGCGCGAGCACGATCTCGTTGAAGCCGTTGTACTGCTTCACGACGAGCGGGAACTCGCCCTTCTGGTCGATGGTGCGCAGGTGCTGCGGCACGCGGAAGTCGCGCTCGCTGTACGGGGCGCCCTCGAGCAGTTGCCCGTACTGGTTCAGGTAGCGCGACGGCGGGCGCACATGGCCGCGGCTCTCCATCACCAAAAGCTTCGCGGGTTTCGTGAACCTGTAGCGGTGCAGGATGCCGCGATGGATGACGAGATAATCGCCGGGGATGAACGGGAGATCGCCGTACTGCGTCTCGAGCGTCCCTTCGCCCTCGGCGACGTACACGACCTCGTCGCCCTGCGCGTTGCGGTAAAAGTGCTCGTCTTCCCTGTCGGGCGCGACGTAGAGCATCGCGATGTCGGCATTGAAGAGCATCGGGATCCGATCGAGCGTCGGGCTGCCGCCGCGCGCGATCGGCGCGGTACGGAAATGCCGGTGCCTGAGCGCATTGTCGTCATCGGCCTCGTACGCGCACTCGGCGAGACGACGCACCGACTTCACCATCGTCGGCGGATGCACGTGGTACAGCAACGCCGCCGGTCCCGTGAATCCCTCGATACCGACGAGGTGCTCGGAGTACAGGCCGCCGTCAGGACGGCGGAACGCCAGATGACGCTTCCGCGGTATCTGGCCGAGCGACATGTAATGCGGCATTTACAGGTTGCCTCGCAGTTCCTGCTCGCGCTCGATGCTCTCGAAGAGCGCCTTGAAGTTGCCGGCGCCGAAGCTCTTCGCGCCCTTCCGCTGGATGATCTCGAAGAACAGCGTCGGGCGGTCCTGCGCGGGCTTGGTGAAGATCTGCAGCAGATATCCCTCGTCATCGCGGTCCACGAGGATGCCGAGCTCCGCCAGGGGCGCGATGTCCTCGTCGATCTTGCCGACGCGGTCGAGCACGGTCTCATAGTACGAACGCGGGATGCTGAGGAACTCGATCCCGCGCGATTTGAGGTCGCGCACCGTCTTGATGATGTCGTCGGTCGCGATGGCGATGTGCTGCACGCCGGGACCGCGGTAGAAATCGAGATACTCCTCGATCTGCGACTTCTTCTTTCCCTTCGCCGGCTCGTTGATCGGGAACTTGATGCGTCCGTTCCCGTTGCTCATCACCTTCGACATCAACGCCGAGTACTCGGTGCTGATGGTCTTGTCGTCGAAGGAGAGGAGGTTGAAGAAGCCAAGCACGTCGGAGTAGAACGCGACCCAGTCGTTCATCTTGCCGAGCTCGACGTTGCCGACGCAGTGGTCGACGTACTTGAGGCCGGTGCCGGTGGGCTGGTACGGGGACTCGACGGCGCGAAAGCCCGGCATGAAGAGCCCGTTGTAGTTCTTGCGCTCGACGAGCGAGTGGATGGTGTCGCCGTAGGTGCGCATGCCGGCGACGACGACTTCACCGTTGTCGTCCTTCAGCACCGTCGGCTCCTGCACACTCACCGCGCCGCGTTCAACGGCCTTCCTGTGCGCATCGCGGCAATCATCGACCCAGAAGGCCATGTCGCGGACGCCGTCGCCATGCTTGTGGATGTGCGCGGAGATCTCGCCCTCTGGACCCATCGGCGTGGTGAGCACGAGGCGGACCTTGTCCTGTTCGAGCAGGTAGCTCGCGCGGTCGCGCACGCCGGTCTCGGGGCCGCGGTAGCCGATGAGCTTGAAGCCCATCGCGGCGCGGTAGAAGTGCGCGGACTGCTTGGCGTTGCCCACCCAGAACTCGATGTAGTCCGTTCCGTTGATCGGGAACGTGTCGTGGGCACGGGGATCGACTTGCGGGATGGTGGCAGTCATGGTCTTCGAGGTGGGAGGTGGGAGGTGTGAGCTGTGAGCTGTGAGCTGTGAGGCTCAAACCACCTGTTCTCAATATACCGATAACCGATTCGGGGCTGCTATGGTGCCGTGATGCGAAGTGCGGGGAGATTCTCGTAGAGCTTGAGCGATTCCGGGTTCGCGAGTGCCTCGGTGTTCTTCACCGGGCGCCCGTGGATCAGGTGGCGAACGGCGATCTCGGAGATCTTGCCGCTGATGGTTCTGGGAATGTCCGTCACGGCCTCTATCACCTTCGGCACATGATGCGGGCTCGTCTCCGCGCGGATCGTGCGACGTATGCGGTCGCGCAGTGGGTCGTCGAGCGTGATGCCTGGCTGCAACCGCACGAAGAGCACGATGCGCACATCCTGGTCGGCGCCGGTGCCGACCTCCTGGCCGACGACCACCGATTCAACGACCTCCGGAAGTTGCTCGACCTGGCGGTAGATCTCCGCCGTGCCGATGCGCACGCCGCCGGGATTCAGCGTTGCGTCGCTGCGGCCGTGGATGATGATGCCATCATGCTCGGTGAGTTCGGCCCAATCGCCGTGACGCCACACACCCGAGAAATGATCGAAGTACGCGGCGCGATACTTGGCGCCGTCGGGGTCATCCCAGAATGCCACGGGCATTGACGGGAAGACCGTCGTGCACACGAGCTCGCCCGCCTCGCCGCGCACAGGCATGCCATCCTCATTCCATATCTCCACGGCCATGCCGAGCCCGCGGCACTGCAGTTCGCCACGCCACACGGGCAGCATGGGATTGCCGAGTGCGAAGCAGGAGATGATGTCGGTGCCACCGGAAATGCTCGCGAGGTGCACGCCGGGCTTCACGCGGCGGTCAACGTAGTCGTAGCTGTGCTCGGCGAGCGGACTGCCCGTGGAGAGGATGCTCTTGAGCGCGCCGAGGTGCTTGGTCTGCGCGGGCTCGTGCCCGGCCTTCTGCGAGAGCGCGAGGAACTTGGCGCTCGTGCCGAACACCGCGACGCGCTCATCCTCGGCGATCGTCCAGAGGGTGTCGGGCGCGGACTCCGGCATCGGTGCGCCATCGTACAGGACGATGGTCGCCTCGCTCGCGAGCGCGCTCACGAGCCAGTTCCACATCATCCACCCACAGGTGGTGAAGTAGAAGAGGCGCTCGCCGGCGCGCAGGTCGCAGTGGAGCCGGTGTTCCTTGAGATGCTGGAGCAGCGTGCCGCCCGCGCCAT
>JANOTV010000162.1:0-17507 GCA_031416495.1 Gemmatimonadota bacterium | reverse complement strand
CGTTCGGCGAGCGTCCGCGAATGCCGCGTGTCCTCGGCGAGGATCGACGACACGCTGCGAAGCACATCCACCGCGCGGGGACTCAGGTCGCCGAGATTCCCGATCGGGGTGCTCACGATGTACAGGATCCCCGGCGCCACGGCGCCGGTGTCGGTCACCAGCTCACCTTCCAGGGCAACGCGTCGAAGAAGCCGGCCGCCTGGAACATGTGGCGCCGCGCCAAGGTGATCTCCCGGATGATCTGCTCCGGTGGGAGATCCTGCGGCGCCGCGGCCCACATCACGTCGCCGAGCCAGGCGCTCACGGCGCCGGTGAGGCAGACGGTATCCGTGACCGGATCCCTCGTCACCGGATCATTCGGTGAGAAGCGTTCGAGCAGCGTGTGTCTCTGCACGAGCGAGCGTCGTGCGCCTTCGATGACGTCGGCGGCCGCGCCGACGCCAGCAGCCTGCAGCCGTGCGGCGAGCGCGTGCATCAACTCGCGGTATGCCGTGATCAGCGCAGGCGATGCCTGTGCGGGCAGCGCGTCCGCGCGCGCCCAGAGTCGCACCGTTGGCATCGCTGCGCTGCCATGGGGCTCGAGCAGCGTGCGGATGCGCGCGGAGACGTCGCCCGGCCGACTATCGGTGAAGTACCCACGCAGCGGAGCACCGCTCGACACCACGACGTAGCTGACGGAGCCATCGACGATGAACTCGACGGCGCCGTCGTGCATCGTGGCGTACAGGTAGGCGAGCAAGGCGTCGGCATTGCTTGGCGCGAGTTCGCGCGGCCAGATCACCGACTGCGCGGTCTGCGTCTGGAACATGATGTCGAGCTGCTCGTCCGTCGCTTCATGGAAGCAGATGCTCCCATACTCGGCGGCGGCCGGCACGCGCGCGACGGCTTCGCTGATGGCGATCGGATGGAACTCGATGCCGTTCACGGTGGTGGTGGCGTTCACCACCTCGCCCTCCTCGAGATACAGCACGAGAAGTTCCTCGGGCATCCAGACGGCGACATAGCCAGAGACGCGCGCGGCGCGGTCACGCTTGGCGTCGGTGAGCAGGTTGCGCAGGTGCGCGTACGCCAGGCGGGTCCGCTGGAGCAGGACCCGCTTGGCTGGAAAACGCAGTGTGTCGCGAAGAAGCGGCATTCGGTGAGCCGCCCCGCCTTCAGGCTGCTGCGTGCTGCTCGAACTTCGCGGCCAGTGCCGGCTTCGGCACGGCTCCGATCACCTGATCCACGAGCTTGCCGTTCTTGAAGAACAGCAGGGTGGGGATCGAGCGCACCTGGAAGCGCATCGCCGTCTTCTGGTTCGAGTCGACGTCGAGCTTGGTCACCTTGACGCGGCCGGCGAATTCCTCGCTCAGCTGCTCGAGGATCGGCGCTATCATGCGGCAGGGGCCGCACCAGGTCGCCCAGAAATCCACGACGGCCAGGCCGTCGTGCTGCTCGATCTCTGTCGCGAACGAGTCGTCCGTCACCGCCATCGTCTTGGACATCTTCTTCCCCTTTCCCTTTTCGCCGGACGACCGTGCCAATGCACGGCGCGTCACGCTAACGTTACGGCGTCTCCCCGAAGTGATCCCAGAGTCGCCAAGAAGGACATCAATGCCTGAATCGCCAGACCATACCCGCCGCGGCACCACCATCGCACACGTCGGTATCGCCGTGGACGACATCGCCGCGATCCTGCCCTTCTATCGCGAGATCCTCGGACTTCCCGAATTCCCGCTCGACGACTCCGATGGCGCGCACATCGCCGGACTCAAGGCCGGCGACTTGCTGGTCGAGCTCCTACAACCCGACCAATCCGGTTCGCCGATCGCAAAGTTCCTCGCCAAGCGCGGCCCGGGACTGCATCACATTTGCTTCGCAGTGGACGATCTCGATCACACACTCGACCGATGCCGCGCCGCAGGGGTCCAGCTTATCGACGAGACGCCGCGCACGGGCGCCGCGGGCAAGCGCATCGCCTTCCTGCATCCTCGTTCCACGGCGGGCGTGCTCGTCGAACTCACTGAATACTAGCGTCGGTCAGTCGCTCACGACGGGGGCAAACGGCTGCCACCCGGCGGCGGCATCTGCGTGCAGAACCCCCGAAGTGGCGTGAGGTCGAGATTCTCCACGAACCAGCGGCCGGACTTCGTATTGCGGACGGTCGTGAAGGTCGTCGTCGCCCGCATGGTGCCCTGGGACAGGTCCACCGGCTGCAATGTTCGGCCCTCCGCTCCCGCCTGCCGCTGCGCGATGCGAGATTCATCGTGCCTCAGGTGACACATGATGATCAGCAGGCGCCGTTCCAGCTCCTGCCGCTGGATCCGGTCACGAGTCGGAGAAACGTCATTGCCCCACACTGCCGAGAGCGCCTGAAGGTCCTGGGCGCGCGCGGCGGAAAGGAATTCGGAGACGGCGTTCTCGGACGACGAGGCGCCCGGCGCCGGACCGCCCACTGCACCAGGACGGCACCCGACGACGATCGCGAGCGCCAGCAGTGATACCACATGTCTTGCAACCACTTGTCTTCTCCCGGATGAGGACAGCACACCACCAAAGATGAAGCACCAGCGCCTGTTCATCAACATCGACCATGTCGCCACGCTCCGTCAGGCGCGTCGCGCGGCGTATCCGGACCCCGTCGCCGCAGCGCTCCTTTGTGAGGACGCGGGGGCCGACGGCATCACCGCGCACCTGCGCGAGGATCGCCGCCACATCCAGGAGGCGGATATCATCGCGATCGCGGCCCGCGCGCGCACGCCGTTCAATCTGGAGATGGCCTGCACGCCGGAGATGTGTGCGCTCGCCGAACAACTGCGACCGCATCACATCACCCTTGTACCCGAGAAACGCGAGGAGATCACGACCGAGGGTGGTCTCGACCTCACCCGCGATCCCGCGCGGGTGCGCACGACGGTCGATCGCCTCCTCGGCGCCGGCCTCCGCGTCTCGCTCTTCATAGACCCCGACCGCCGCCATGTGGATCTCTCCGCCGCGCTCGGCGTGCAGGCGGTCGAACTGCACACCGGCACTTATTGCCATGCACCGCACAATGCGCAGGCTCTCGCTGCGCTGCGCGACGCCGCCGACCACGCCGCGTCGCTCGGCCTCGCCGTCCATGCCGGTCACGGACTCACGCTGGAGAACGTCGGGTCCGTGGCGGCGATCGAGGCATGCGAAGAACTGAACATCGGCCACGCGATCATCGCACACGCGGTCTTCGTCGGCCTGGCACCCGCCGTTCAGGCCATGCGTGCTGCCATGGATGCGGCGCGCCAGTCGGCGCGCCAGCCGGCCAGCCAGCCGACCAACGGTTGACCGCGGTGCCGCGGTCGGCCACCATTAGCGCTCACGCTGCGGAGGCGCGATGACGGGCGAGTTGCTCGATTTCTTCACGATGGAAGCCACCGAGTACGTCGACACCCTCGACGCACTCGCTTCGCGCGCACTCACCGGTCCCCCGGACGCCGAACCGTTCGCGCAGGCGGCGCGCGCCCTCCGGGGCAGCGCGACCATGTCCAAGCTCTCGGGCATCGCCGAGGTCGCGCATGGACTCGAGCGCCTCGCGCGCCAGATTCGCGCCGGCACGCTCCCGTGGGACGCCGCCACCCGCGGCGTCGCCATCTCGGCCATCGATGATCTCAAGATCCTCGTCCGTGGCGTGCGTGGCTGGGGCGCGGTGGAGGAAGCTCGCGCCGGCGTCCGCATCGCGGAACTGGAGCGCGTCGCGCCCCGCACCGTGAAGACGCGGGAGCGCGGCCGCGGGTCGGAGTTCCTCGCGGGCGCCGCGGCCGCAGCCGCCCACGGACTGCTCGAGTACGCCGAGCATCCGGGCTCCCCCGACACCTTCGCGACGGTCATGCGCTCGGTCCGCGCCCTCCGTGGCGTCGCCGCGCTGCGCGACCTGCCTCCGCTCGCCGAAGTGGTCGATGCCGTGGACGCGGCCGCCAAGCCGATCGAGATCGGCCAGGATTCGCCGACCGCCGAACGTCGTCGGCTCTTCCGCACTGCGGCGCGCGTGCTGCTCGAAGGCGGCGACGCAGTGCGACGTGGCGACGTGCCCGCCAAGCACTCGATCGCCGTCAGCGAGTTCATGCTCGCGGCAGAATCGATGCGCGCCAACGAGCGGGATGCGGATGATGTGGTCCCTATCGCATCGCTCTTCCCCGACGATGCGACCGCTGCCGTGCAGCCGTCGAGGAATCCGCCGACCACTGCCGACCAGCGCTTCCGGCTCGAGGTCGTCAGCCAGGCCGAGCATCTGCAGCGCCTCGTGGCCGACGGTCGTGAAGCCGATGATCCCGCGACGCGTGACCGGATCGGGCGCGAACTGCGCAGCGCCGTGCGCAATCTCGCGCGCGCGGCCCAGAGCTTCTCGGCGATCGAGATCGCGAATGTGTTCCTTGCCGCCGAGCGCGGCGCGGCGGCCCTGGAGCCGCGTTCACTCGATGTACTCGAGGAAGCGGGCGCGCTGCTGAGCGATCCAGCCGGAGCGCCCGGTGCGAGTGCGGCGCGGTTCCTCGCGCTCGCGCAGCGACTCACGAACCTGACACCCGCGGGGATCGCCCGCGCGCGCCAGGCCACGACACCTCCGTCCGGCACCGAGCTCCACTCGCTGCTCGAGACGGGCATCGCGGGTCTCGCGCCGCTGGGTGAGATGCCTCTCGCCGAACCGGTGGTCGGTGACGAGGACGACGTGGTGCCGATCGACGACCTCCTGTTCCACGGTCGCGACGCGCTCGTACGCGCGACCGAGATCGGCGCCGCCTTCCGTGCAGCCGACAGCTCGCCAGACGCCGACACGCTCAACGAGCTGTACGACCTGCTGCCGCTCGCGGCCGCGGAATAGCGGCGGTGAAGTTCGGTTGGCGTGGAGCGCTCGGTGTGGCGCTCAGTGCATTCCTGTTGTGGCTCACGCTGCGCGGCGAGAACCTCGGCGATGTGTGGGGCATCCTCGCGACCTCGAGCATCGGCTGGTGGATCGCGTGCGTGGTCACGGCCACCGCGATCTTCCCCCTCCGCGCGCGACGCTGGCAGGCGATCCTCGCGCCGCTCGGCGAGCGGATCCCCGTCGCACCGCTCTGGCATGCGACCGCCATCGGCATGATGGTGAACAACGTCTTCCCCGCGCGCGCCGGCGAGTTCGCGCGGGCGTTCGCGCTCTCGCGTTCGCGTCCGGAGGTCAAGTTCACGGCCGCGTTCGCCTCGCTCGTCGTGGACCGGCTGTTCGACGGCACCGTCGTGATCGGATTGCTGCTGGTGGCGACGCTCGATCCGCGATTCCCCACCGACGCGACCGTGTTCGGCTGGACCGCCGGACAGATCGCGATGACGGCGGCGGTGTTCCTCGGGGGAGTGCTCGTCGTGCTCGGGGGACTCGTGCTGTTCCCCATCCAGATCATCGGTCTCGCTGAGCGCACGGTGGGACGCGTGTGGCGTGTCGGCGGTGCGAAGGTGCGCGGCCTCCTCGAAGCATTCGCGAGCGGGCTCGGCGTCCTGCGCTCCGGCATGCTCGTGCTCGAGGTGCTCTGGTGGACGCTGCTCCATTGGCTCATGAATGCGTTCGCATTCTGGTGCGCGTTCCAGGCCCTGGAGATCGAGGCGCCTTTCACGGCCACGTTCTTCCTTCAGGGTCTCATCGCGATCGGCGTGGCGCTGCCATCATCGCCGGGCTTCTTCGGCCCGTTCGAGTTGGCGGGCAAGGCGGGCCTTTCGCTCTACGGCGTATCGGGCGCGCAGGCCGTGAGCTGGGCGCTCGGCTTCCACCTGCTCTCTTTCGTTCCCATCACGGTGCTCGGCGCCTGGTATTTCACGCGGATGCACCTGCACCTGAGCGATCTCGCCGGAAAGCGCGAGGCGGCGATGAACGCCGGCCCGATTCCCACACAGGCAGAGCATTGATCGTCACTACAGTGGACAACGCGGCGCAGGCCGCACGATGACCGCCACCGCCGCGAGCGTCGAGGCGCAGGCCAAAGTCAATCTCCTGCTCCGGGTGTTGGCGCGGGAGGAAGACGGTCATCACCAGATCGAGACGCTCTTCGCGCGCATCGAGTTGGCCGACACGGTGCGCGTCGCGACGGACACGTCACTCCGGGAAGTCTCGTGCACCGGCATGGATGCCGGCCCGATGGAGAAGAACCTCGCGTACCGTGCCGCCGCGGCGTTCATGGCGGAGACGGGATGGGCACGCGGCTTCCAGATCCAGATCGAGAAGCGCATCCCGATCGGCGGCGGGCTCGGTGGCGGGAGTGCCGACGCAGGCGCGGTGCTCCGGGCGCTGAATGCGCTCGCGCCACAGCCGCTCACCGCAGAGGCACTGGCGACGGTCGCCTTCCGGATCGGCGCCGACATCCCGTTCCTCACAACCGACGCACCGTTCGCGCTGGCGTGGGGTCGCGGCGAGCGACTCCTCGCGCTGCGCTCGTTGCCGGCGCGCGAGGTGCTGCTCTGCCTCCCGCCGTTCGGCGTCGACACCAACGCCGCGTATGGGTGGCTCGCCGAGACTCGGAAGGGTGCGCCGCTCGTGGCGCCGCGCGCCTGGAGCATCGATGACCTCGACCGGTGGGACGCGGTGAGCCGTCTGGCGGCCAATGACCTCGCGGCGCCGGTCACGGCGCGCCACCCGGAGATCGCCGTCTGTCGGGCGGCGATCGCGGCCGTCGGGGCCCGCATCGCACTCATGAGCGGCTCCGGATCGTCCGTCTTCGGCGTGTTCGACCGGCGCCCTCCCGCGCACCTCACGGGACTGCCCGACGGAGTGCGCATCGTCGCGACGCGCACATCCACCAGCGTGGCGGCGGTGAAGCTGCTCGACTGACAGGCCTCGACCCGCTAGTTTCGAGTCTAGGCACACGGCCGCAACTGCCCCTTCGTCCAATGGCAGGACAGCGCACTTTGGATGCGCGAATGGTGGTTCGAATCCACCAGGGGCAACTGACTTTCCGCACCGCCTGCACTTGGAGCCGGCGACCGGCTAGATTTCCGAGGTTGTTCCCAGGCTGGCTCTGCCACAGCGGGCGCCGCGCTCACTTCTGTTGTCTCGCCTCACCTGACAGGTCACCCATATGGACGGACTTGCTGTCCCATTGCATGGGTTCCGTGTGATCACGGGAACGGCGAATCCTGCGCTCGCTGAGAACATCGCGACCGCGCTCGGTTCGGAACTCTGCAAAGCCACCGTGACACGCTTCGCCGACGGCGAGGTGTTCGTCCGTCTCGATGAGAACGTGCGTGGCGCCGACGTCTTCATCGTACAGCCGACCAACCCGCCGGCCGAGAACGTGATGGAGCTGTTGCTGCTCATCGATGCCGCGCGCCGCGCCTCCGCCGCCCGCATCACCTGCGTGATGCCCTACTACGGCTATGCGCGACAGGACCGCAAGGACCAGCCGCGTGTCGCCATCGGCGCAAAGCTCATGGCGAACATGGTGATGAAGGCCGGCGCCGACCGCGTGCTCGGGCTCGACTTCCACCAGCACCAGTTGCAGGGATTCTTCGACATCCCCGTCGATCATCTCTATGCGGCACCGGTGTTCACCGCGCACTACCGCAAGAAGAAGCTGCATGATCCCGTCGTCGTCGCGCCGGATGTCGGCTCCGCGAAGATGGCCCGTGGCTTCGCGAAGCGCCTCAACGCGACCCTCGCGATCATCGACAAGCGCCGTCCGCGCGCGAACGTCTCTGAAGTGGTGAACGTCGTCGGTGAAGTCGAAGGCCGCGACTGTCTCCTCGCCGACGACATGATCGACACTGCCGGCACCGTGAGCGAGGCCGCACGCGCGCTCAAGGAACTCGGCGCGCGCGACATCTACGTCTGTGCGACGCACGCCCTGCTGAGCGGTCCCGCCGTCGAGCGACTGCGTGCGGCGCCGATCACGGAAGTCGCGGTCACCGACACCATCGCCATCCCCGAGTCGCGTCGCTTCGAGACGCTGACGATCCTCTCCGTCGGCGAGCTGCTGGCGAAGGCGATCCGCTTCACGCATTCCGACCAGAGCGTGAGCTCACTGTTCGAATAGCAGGACGTGCATTGCGCACGGCAGTACGCACCACCCGCAGCACATCGCGCCGCCGGGCCGGATATACCGGGAACCCACGTTGCGCGGATCATTCCCAGCACTGAGTGCATCATGGCGACCGTCTCACTGAAGGCTTCCCTCCGCACCAACACCGGCAAGGGCGTCGCACGCAAGCTGCGCGCGGCTGGCCAGGTCCCGGCGATCATCTACGGGCATGCCCGCGAGCCGCAGACCCTCGAGCTCAACGCGCACGAGCTCAAGCTGCTCCTCGAGAAGCATCCATACCAGAGCACCGTCATCGATCTCGGCTTCGACGGCAAGACCGCACGCACGCTCATCCGCGAGATCCAGCGCCACCCGTTCAAGCGCGTCATCCTGCACCTCGACTTCCAGGAACTAGTCGCCGGTGAGAAGGTCACCGTCCGCGTTCCGCTGCAGTTCACCGGCACGGCCGAAGGCGTGAAGAACGGCGGCGGCGTGCTCGACCAGATCATGCATGACCTCATGATCTTGGTGGATCCGTCCGACATCCCGCATCACATCGTCGTCGACGTGACGCCGCTGACGATCGGCCATTCGATCCATGCCGGCGACATTCCCCTCCCCGCCGGTGTCACGCTCGAGTCCGAAGCCGACGCGACCGTCTGCGTCTGCGCACCGCCGAAGGTCGAAGTCGCCGCGGTCGTTGCGGAAACGCCTGTGGTCGGCGAGCCGGAGCTCATCCGCAAGGCCAAGGCCGACGACGAAGCAGCCAACGTCAAGTAATCCGTTTCCGCTCCTGGCCCGGATCTCGGTCCGACGATGAAGGTCATCATCGGCCTGGGCAATCCGGGCAAGGAGCACGCGGAGACGCGCCACAACGTCGGCTGGTTGGTGGTCGATCACCTCGCCGACGCATGGCGGTTCGAAGGCTGGCGCAAGGACGGCGAGGCCATGACGGCATCGGGACTCGTCGGTGGTGTGAAGGTACGGCTGGTGAAGCCCCTCACGTTCATGAACCTCTCGGGGGCGGTGCTCAAGCCCTGGCTGCGTCGCCCGTTCTGGGCCGCGACCAAGGACCTGATGGTCGTCTCCGACGAGGTGCAGCTTGAAGTGGGCACGTTCCGGTTCCGTTCGCGTGGCTCGGCAGGTGGCCACAACGGGCTCAAGAGCATCGAGCATGCGCTCGGGAGCCAGGAGTACGCGCGACTGCGGATCGGGGTGGGTCCCGCGAAGGACGATCAGCGCCGCATCGGCGATCTCGCCGACTACGTGCTGGGCGATTTTGGCAAGACGGAGCGTGACGTGGTCCGCGCGCTCCTTCCGGAATTCGATGAGGCGCTCCGCGCGTGGGTCGCCGAAGGCATCGAGCCGGTGATGAACCGTTTCAACCGTTGATCGTCGACCGTTCGACACGAAGCACAAACAACTTCAACCATCTCTCTCATGCTTGAGAACCTGACGACGTACGCCCTCGGTGTCGGCATTGCAGGCCTTATCGTCTGCTTCGTCACCTACCTGGGCATCGTTCGCCATTCGCCCGGCTCACAGGTCATGCAGGACATCGCCGAGCAGATCCAGCTCGGCTCGATGGCGTTCCTGCGCCGCGAGTACACGGCCCTCGCGCCGTTCCTCCTCGTGGTCGCCGCGCTGCTCGGCTACGCCATCAGCGTCGAGACCGCCATCGCCTACGTCATCGGCGGTGTCTGCTCCGTCGCTGCCGGCTACGCGGGCATGACCGCCGCGACGAAGGCCAATGTGCGCACCGCCGAAGCGGCCCGCGCGAGCGGACAGACCTCGGCGCTTCGCATCGCGTTCTCCGGCGGCTCCGTGATGGGACTCGCGGTGGCTGCGCTCGGCCTCGTCGGCATCACGGGCATCTTCATCTGGAAGCAGTCGATCCTCATCGATGACGCCGGCTTCAAGCTCTTCGGCGAGATCATCGCCGGCTTCGCGATGGGTGCGAGCTCGATCGCCCTGTTCGCGCGCGTCGGCGGCGGCATCTTCACGAAGGCCGCGGACGTCGGCGCCGATCTGGTCGGCAAGGTCGAGGCCGGCATTCCCGAGGATGACCCGCGCAATCCCGCGACCATCGCCGACAATGTCGGTGATAACGTCGGTGACGTCGCCGGACTCGGCGCCGACATCTTCGAGTCGTACGTCGGCGCGATCATCGCGACCATCGCCATCGCCGCGACCTCGGCCGCCATCCCGGACGATGCGCGTCTCGCCGCCGTCTCCCTGCCGCTCGCCTACACGACGGCCGGACTCGTCGCGTCGCTCGTCGGCATCTTCGTGATGCGCATCCTCTCCAAGGGCAGCCCGGCCTACGCGCTGCGCATGGTGGCCTTCGTCGCGGCCGGCCTGTTCCTCGCGCTGGCGTACCTGCTGACGCAGGTGATGCCGCTCAACATGTTCGACACCGACACGGGCCGCACCTTCCCCGTCATGGGCCCCTGGATCGCCGTCGTCGCTGGCACGGTGGCCGGCATCCTGATCGGTCTCGTGACCGAGTACTACACGGCCGCGGGCCCGGTGCGCCGTATCGCCGAGTCGTCCAAGACCGGCCCGGCCACGAACATCATCGCCGGACTCGCAGTCGGCATGGAATCGACGATCATCCCCGTCCTGCTCATCTGCGGCGCGATCTACGTCTCCGTCTGGGCAGCCGGTCTCTACGGCGTCGCCATCGCAGCGGTCGGCATGCTCGCGACGGTCGGCGTGACGATGTCGGTCGATGCATACGGCCCGATCGCGGACAACGCCGGTGGCGTGGCCGAGATGAGCCATCTCGGTCCCGAGGTCCGCAAGATCACCGACGGCCTCGATGCCCTCGGGAATACGACGGCCGCGATCGGCAAGGGCTTCGCGATCGGCTCAGCAGCATTGACCGCCCTCGCGTTGTTCTCCGCATACGCATCCGCCGTCGGTCTCGACAACGAAGGCTTGAACCTGATCGATCCAATGGTCGTGATCGGCCTCTTCATCGGTGGCGCGATGCCGTTCTTCGTCGGAGCACAGACGATGACCGCCGTCGGGCGCGCGGCGCAGGGCATGGTGGAGGAAGTCCGCCGCCAGTTCCGCGAGATCCCGGGCCTGCTCGAAGGCAAGCCGGGCGTGAAGCCCGACTCGGCGCGCTGCGTCGACATCTCGACGAAGGCTGCACTCCGCGAGATGATCATCCCGGGTGTCGCCTCGCTGCTTCTCCCCGTCATCGTCGGCAAGTTCTTCGGCGTGAAGGCGCTCGGTGGCCTCCTCGCCGGCGCGACCGTGACCGGCGTGATGATGGCGCTCTTCATGGCCAACGCCGGCGGCGCATGGGACAACGCGAAGAAGGCGATCGAAGGCGGCCTGCACGGCGGCAAGGGTTCCGACACGCACAAGGCCGCGGTGGTCGGTGACACCGTCGGCGATCCGTTCAAGGATACGTCGGGACCGGCGATGAATATTCTGATCAAGCTCATGAGCGTGGTCTCACTGGTCTTGGCTCCCTGGTTCCTTCGTTGATCTGAGGTGGACGGAGGAAGGAGGAAGGGGGGAGGCCGAAAGGCCTCCCCTTTTTTCTTTCTGCCTGAGGCGTTCCTGCACGCGCTTGCGCAGCCCGATGAGCATTCCCTGCACCTCGGATAGCCTGGCCTCGAGCGTCGCGTAGTCTCGGACCGCGATCGCGTCGAGGTCCTTCGCGAGCAGCAGGTGGTAGTCGGCTTCATGGGCTGAAGCGAGGGCGATCTCGAGGAAGCGATTGAACTGCGCATCGGTGGAGTGACCCGCGCCCTCAGCGATGTTCGCTGGTATCGAGGAGATCGCACGCCGCAGCTGCGAGCAAAGCACCGGATAACGGCGCCACACCGCACCATCGGTCAGCTGGTATGCGCGGATGGTCAGCGCATGCGCCTTCGTCCAGACGGAGAGCCTTCGGAATGGATACATGCCATAAGGTGAAATGCGAGGAGGGCGCTCCCGCATCCATTTCCCGCATGCCGTTACCTTTCACCTTCCACCTTCTACCTCTCACCTGCATCTCGATGTTAAGTCTTGGAATTGTTGGTCTCCCGAACGTAGGAAAAAGCTCGCTCTTCAACGCCCTCACGGCCGCCAGGGCCGAGGCTGCGAACTATCCGTTCTGCACCATCGATCCCAACATCGGCGTCGTGAATGTGCCCGACGCCCGGCTGGATGCGCTCGCGAGTGTCGTGAAGCCCGAGCGGACGCTGCCGGCGGCCGTGCAGTTCGTCGATATCGCGGGACTCGTCAAGGGAGCCTCCAAGGGCGAAGGACGCGGCAATGCGTTCCTCTCGAACATCCGCGAGACCGATGCGATCGTGCATGTGGTGCGCTGCTTCGATGATCCCGACGTCACGCACGTCGACGGAAGCGTGGACCCGGCACGTGACCGCGAGACAATCGAGTTCGAACTCGCGCTCGCCGACCTCGGCGTCGTCGAGAAGCGGCTCGACAAGGCGAAGCGCGCGGCGAAGACGGGCGACAAGACGGCGGCCAGCGAAGCGGCCGCGCTCGAGAAGGCGGTCGCCCCGCTGAGCGAGGGTCGTGCGCTCTGGCATGTGCCGCTCACCGCCGAGGAGCGCGCGTGGCTCGTGCCGCTGCAGCTGCTCACGCTCAAGCCGATCCTCTACGCGGCGAATGTGACCGACGAAGAGCTCACGGGCGGGGAAGGACCGCACGTGAAGGCTCTGCGCGCCGCCATCGCGGCGGATCACGAGCCTGCGGAGGTCGTCACCTTCTCTGCACGCATCGAGGCGGAGCTCGCCGAGCTGCCGCCGGAGGATCGCGCCGAGTTCCTCTCATCGCTCGGCCTCGAGTCCGCGGGTCTCGATCGCCTGATCCGCGGCGGCTATCACCTGCTCAGCCTGCAGACGTACTTCACAGCGGGCGAGAAGGAAGTGCGCGCGTGGACGATCCATCACGGCGACACGGCGCCCAAGGCGGCGGGTGTGATCCACAGCGACTTCGAGCGCGGGTTCATTCGCGCGGAGACGGTATCGTTCGAGGACTTCATGTCGCTCGGCGGCTGGAAGGGCGCGCGCGAGAAGGGTGTCGTTCGATCAGAGGGCAAGGAGTACGTGGTGCAGGATGGCGACGTGCTGCTGTTCCGCTTCAACGTCTAGGACCCGATGACGCATCGCTTGACGCATCGCTTGACGCATCGCGGCTCGACTCTGTCGGCACCCGCGTTCGCTCTGGTGCTCGCACTCGTGTCCTCCGCCGTGCCCGCGTCCCTCGCGGCGCAGGCGCCCGCCGACTCGGTCATCTGGTATGGACGTCGCGTCGGCTACACGGGCGCATTCACCGAGGCGGTCGCGATCTTCACCGAGGGTCTGCGCCATCACCCGAACGACACACGGCTGCTGCGTCACCGCGGGCATCGGTATGTGTCGCTGCGGGATTTCCCCCGCGCGACTGACGGCACCAGCGGGGTCGCGAAGTTCCTGTGACGCTCCGACTCTATCCGCGACTGCGACTCGACCTTTCATGGCGCGAGTGGTCGTTCGCGGCATTGGCCTGCGCACGGGCTCCTTCGGCGGCGGAAGAGGCGGCGGCGCTCGAGGCCATGTGGACGCCGCGCTCGGACGGACTCGCGAGTCTTTCGGTGCGCTCCGCGTTCGACCTTTACCTGAGCGCCCTCGATCTTCCGCGCGGCAGCGAGATCCTGCTCTCCGCCGTCACGATCCCCGATATGGTGCGTCTCGTACGAGAGCACGGCCTGGTGCCCGTGCCCGTGGACATTGACGAGGGCACCCTCGGTCCGACACCGGAGACGGCGGAGCGCGCCTACTCCCCACGGAGTCGCGTACTCGTCGTCGCGCACATCTTCGGCGGCCACCTCGACCTCGGTCCACTCGCCGCGTGGGCACGGTCCCGAAGCGTGCGGCTCGTCGAGGACAGTGCGCAGGGATTCCGATCCCCGCACGAGCGCGGCTCGGCTCTTGCCGACGTCACCTTCTACAGCTTCGGCTCGATCAAGACCCTCACCGCGCTCGGCGGCGGCCTCACGCGCGTGACCGAGCCCGCGCTCCTCGCCCGGATGCGGACCCTGCAGGCCGCCTGGCCGCTCCAACCCACCGCACGCTTCGCTCGCAAGGTGGCGAAATCGGCGGCGCTGCTCGTGATACAGGAGCCCGTCCCGTTCGCGCTCACCGCGCGCCTCTGCGCCGCGCGCGGCGTCGACTTTGACCGAACGATCATCGCCTCGATCCGGGGTTTCCCGGTGCCGCCCGGCGGCAGCCTGCGTCCATTGCTGCAGTTCCGGCCGTGCGGCGCGCTGTTGCAGACGTTGCGGCACCGGCTGGAAACCTTCGATCCGACGCGACTTGCTCGACGTGCGGCGCAGGGCGAGGCCGTCGCCGACGCGCTGCGCGGGGTCGTGCGCGTCCTCGGGGAAGCACAAATCGAGCGCACGCATTGGCTCTTCGCGGTGCAATCAGAGGACCGGGACGCGGTGGTCGCCCGGAGCCGCGCGCGCGGCCTGGATGTGGCGGCGGGGGCGTCGAACATCGCGGCCGTGCCGCGACCGGAGGAGCGGCCCGATCTTCCGCCGCTCGTCGCGGAGCGATTCATGCGGCAGATCCTGTTCGTCCCGGTCTATCCGGAGATCCCGCGGCACCGCTTGGCAGCGATCCCCGAGCTGCTGCTTGCAAGCCCGGTGCAAGCCCGGTGCACGCACTTGACCCACCGGACGCGATAGCCTAACTTCTGGTGTTGTATCAACATCCGCGCGTTCAGAGCGACCGGCACTTGCCAGTCCACGCGCACTCTCCTCCCGCGTCGGCAACCCGCGGGGGGCGGTCACGACCAAAGGGAGGATTGCCGAATTGTCTCGTGAATACGAGGCGGTGTACATCTTCGATTCTGCACTCGAAGACGCCGCCATTGCCGAAAAGCTGGAGAAGCATCACGCGCTTCTCTCGGCCACGGAGCCCATCACGCTGGACCACTGGGGCCGTCGTCAGCTCGCCTACAAGATCGGATCCAAGGAAACCGGCTACTACGTCGTCGCGCGCTTCAAGGCCGAGGGCAAGGTGTTGCCGGAATACGAGCGTTCGCTGAAGCTCGATGACTCCGTGGTGCGCTACCTCATCTCGGTCCACGAGCACGAGCTCGGTGCGCCGCCGATGACGGAAGAACAGCTCGCCGCGCGCCGTGCGCGTGATGGCGACGACGACGACGACGAGGAGTAGACCACATGCGACGCCCAAAGAAGACCTGCCCGGTGACCGAGGCCGGCATCCGTTTCATCGACTACAAGGACGAGCGCTTCCTTTCGCGCTTCGTCACCGACACGGGGAAGATCCTCCCGAGTCGGCTGAGCGGCGTGGATTCACGCCATCAGCGTCAGCTCGCGAAGGCGATCAAGAAGGCGCGTTACCTGGCGCTCCTGCCGTACATTCGCACCCAGTCGGCGCCGTAAATCTGCGGAACAGGTAAGTCGGTGACGGAGGCAGAGGACGCGCTCGCCCCGCGTGAGCGGGGCTGGCTTAGCGTGTGCTTCGCACTGCTGCTGGTGCTGGTCCTTCCGGCGACGCCGCTGTTAAGGATCGTCTTCCCGATCGACCAGACGATGCTGCTGCTGGTGCCGACGCTCGCGATGTTCGCGGTGACGGGGTGGCGAGTCGGCGGACGATGGTCGCTGGCGCTGTTCTGGCTCGTGCTGGCGGTGTGGGTGTTGTGGCAGCCGACTCGTGATGCCACGTCGTTCGCCCTGCTGGCCCGGGGATGGTCCGTGATCGTCGCGGCAACGTTCGGTGCGCTGACCGTGTTCGGCGTGGGAGAGCGGTTCCTGCACCGTGCGCTGATGTCGCTCGCGATCGCATGCGGGCTGAGTGCGCTGATCGCGCTGATCGCCGCCGGCGGCCCGCAGGCAGTGCTCGACGTGTTCACCGGCGAGATCGCCAGCAGGGCGGCGAACTCGCAGGCGCAGTGGCAGCAGATGACCGGCACGTCGGAGTGGCTCGAGTTCATCGCGAGCAACCCGAGCGCGCAGAAGCTGGCGGACGAAGTCAGCCGCCAGATGTCGGTGCTGCCGACGGCGGGGATCCTGCTGTTCCCGTCGCTGCTCGCCCTCGAGTCGCTGGCGGCGCTGGCAGTGGGATGGGCGATCTATCATCGCGTCGGACGGGCCCGCGTGGGACCGCCACTCGCGCGATGGCGGGATCTGCGATTCGATGACGCGCTGATCTGGGGTATCATCGCTGGGTTGGTGATCGTGGTGTTGCCGCTGACGGGGATGGTGCGCAGTGTCGGCGTCAACCTGCTGGTGTTCTTCGGAGCCCTCTACGCGATGCGTGGGATGGGTGTGCTGATATGGTTCCTGGCGCCGGGCCGTTGGACGGTGGTGTTCCTCACCATCTTCACGCTGCTCTTCTGGCACGTCGTCGGGTTGGTGGCCGTCGCGATCGGCATTGGCGACACCTGGTTCGACTGGCGCCGCAGGTCGCGGCCGAAATCCCAACGTTCGGAGTAAACAATGGAAGTCATCCTTCGGCAGGCCGTGGACAATCTCGGACACCCCGGCGACATCGTCGCCGTGTCGTCCGGATATGCCCGGAACTTCCTGCTCCCGCGTGGCATCGCCTACGAAGCGACCCCCGGGAACAAGAAGCGCATCGCGCAGGAAAAGGACCGCCTCGTGGCCGCCGAGAACGCACGCCGTGGCGCGGCGAGCGACATCGCAACGCGTCTCGAAGCGGTCTCGCTGACCTTCTCCGCCAAGGTCGGCGAGGAAGGCAAGCTCTTCGGTTCGGTGACCGCTGCCGACATCGCGCACCAGCTCGAGGCACAGGGCTTCACGGAAGTCGAGAAGCGCATGATCGACCTCCACGAGCCCATCAAGGCGCTGGGCGTCTACAAGGTGCCGATCCGCCTGCATGCCGATGTCCGCCCCGAGATCAAGGTGTGGGTCATCAAGGCCTGATCCGGAGCTTCGGATCGGTGGCATTGACGGTCGGCGGGACCAGCGGGGAGAAGCAGATGCAGGGGGCGAGTCCGCACACGGACTCGCCCCCTGCATTGTGCAACTTGCCATGCCGTGTGCATCACGGAACCTTTCCCAATCGCCAGTGTCCGCAACTTTATTGAAACCTCGACCTCTCCCTCTCCGATGCTGACCGCGCCAGCCGAGTCGATGATCGCCGCGCGCCGCGCGGCCTCGGTACTGCTCGACAGCAAGGCTGATGACGTCATCATGCTGGACCTGCGCCCGGTCACCGACATGGCGGATTTTTTCGTGGTCGCCAGCGGTACCTCTGATACGCACGTGCGCGCGACCGCGGGCCGGGTCGTCGACGCGCTGCGCAAGGAAGGGCTCGACGTGAACTCGATCGAGGGATTCGAGCATGGTCGCTGGGTGCTGCTCGACTACGTCGACTTCGTTGTTCACGTGTTCCATCCGTCACTCCGCGCTTTCTATCAGCTCGAGCGCCTCTGGGGCGACGCCCCGGCCGTGCCCGTCACCGCGTAGGGAGATCCTGATGCGTCGCCTCGTCGTACTCGCTGTCTCATTGGCCCTCTGCG
>JANOTV010000161.1:0-2167 GCA_031416495.1 Gemmatimonadota bacterium | reverse complement strand
CGTCGCGCGATACTTCGACGTCCCCGATCGAAATTCCTATCCCCCCATTCCTATCCCTCGCAACGCCATCGCTTTCGTGAACAGGCAGGTCCGGCATCGCGCCCTCGTGGTGCATCTCGAGCACGGCAGCGGATACAAGCGCCCCGAGGCGATCGCGCGCAACCGGGCGATCCGCAACGAGGTCGCGGCCAAGCACCTCACGCGCCCACCTGCCGGGCTCGACCGGCACCTGGGGCACGCCGGATCGACGACGTGAGCGCCACGCGCTCGACGGCGCTGATCTTCCGCAAGCGCATTCTGCCTTGGTCCGAGACGTTCATCGGCGCGCAGGCGAGGGCCATGACGCGTTACGCACCGGTTCTCGCGGGCTACCATCGCGACGCCAGCGGCGCCGCGCTCGTGGCGGGGACGCCCTGCGTGCTGCTCGACGAGCACAGCGCCTTCCCGGCGGTCGAGAAGGTCCTGCTCAAGCAGTTCGAGCGCCTGCCGCGGCGGTGGGGGCGTGCCATCGCCGCGCACGATCCCCGGGTGGTGCACGCGCACTTCGGCTCGAGCGTGGTACCGGGCCGCCTGGTCGCGCGCTCTCTCGGCGTGCCGCTCGTGGTCACCTATCACGGGATGGACATCACCGTGCGCGCGGGGTCCGCCGCCGAACTGGCGCGCCGTGCCGCCGCCTTCGCCGCGGCCGACCGGGTGATCGCGGTCTCCGAGTACATCGCAGGGATGGTCCGCGCCGCCGGCTGTCTGCCGGAGAAGGTCGTGGTCCACTACATCGGTGTCGACACCGCATACTTTTCCCCGGGCATCGTGCCGCGGGCGCCGCACCGAGTGCTCTTCGTGGGGCGGCTCGTGGCCAAGAAGGGTGTGATCCACCTCATGCGCGCCATGCGCGAGGTGCAGCGCGCGGTGCCCGAAGCGGAACTTCTGGTCGCCGGCGACGGCGACCTGCGGGCGTCGCTCGTGCGCGAGGCGAGCGAGGCGGGCATCAACGCGAAGTTCCTGGGCGTGCGTACGCCGGAGCAGGTGCGCGAGCTCATGCGTGCCGCGACCGTCGTCGCCGGCCCGAGCATCGCCGACGCCCGCGGCAACAACGAGGGGCTCGGGATGGTGTTCATCGAGGCTCAAGCCTGCGGCGCCCCGGTGGTCGTCTCCACGTCGGGCGGCGCGTCGGAAGGCGTCGTCGACGGCGAGACGGGGCTGCACTTCGCCCCCGGCGACGAGGCCGCCCTCGCCGCGCACCTCATCGCGCTGCTGCGCGACCCCGCCCGCTGCGCGCGCATGGGCGTCGCGGCGCGGCGCCACGTCGAGGCGCGCTTTGACCTCCGGACGCAGACGGCGCGGCTCGAGGACATCTACGACGCCGTCATCGGGCGCTGAGGCGGATTGTCGGGGGGTCCCGACGGGCGCTACATTAACCCGGTCCGAGCGCCCCGCTCCGACGCCACAGCCGTTGCCTGCACGGCCACCCCGAGGTCTCTCCGCGTGCAAGATCCCTATTCTCCCCGGGACTACTGGGAACAGCGGCTGTCTGGCTCGTTCAACCTGCGGGGCGTCGGCCACCGGAACTTCAGCGAGTCGTACAACGACTGGCTCTATCGCCGGAAGGCCCGCTGCCTCACCAAGGCGCTCGAGGGCGCGACGGTGCAGGGTGCGCAGGTGCTCGACATCGGCTGCGGCACCGGTTTCTTCGTTGACCAGTACCTGCGGCGCGGCGCCACGGTGCGCGGCATCGACATCACCGATGTCAGCATCCGGCAGTTGCGCGAGAAGTACCGCGGCCAGTTCGACACCCAGGACATCTCGGCGGCGGAGTTCGTGCCGGCGCCACCGGTGGACATCGTCAACATGTGGGACGTCATGTACCACATCGTCGATCCGGAGTCGTACGAGCGGGCGCTGGCCAACATCGCGCGCAGCCTCAAGCCGGGCGGACTCTTCCTCTTCACCGACTGGTTCGGCGCACCGGCGGACCATCGCATCGCCGCGCACGTGCAGGGGCGGTGCCTCGCGACGCACACGCAACGACTGGGCGCGCTCGGGTTCACCCTCGACGGGCTCCATCCGCTCTACCACATGCTCAACACGCGGCGTCTCGGCGCGCTCGACGACCTCCTCGCGCCCGTCTACTACCTGCTCGACAACCGTGCGATGCGCGTGTCGAAGGAGA
>JANOTV010000160.1:0-5223 GCA_031416495.1 Gemmatimonadota bacterium | reverse complement strand
GACTGCGCGGGCTGGCGTGTGGCCAAGGGCGACGGCCTGTTCCCGCGACCAGAACCGCCGGCAAAGGCGTGATCCGCGTGGATGGGCTCCGGCCTGACCCAACCCGAGGCCTATCACAATGGGTGTGATTCGCCTTCTCTTCGGGTCCGTCTCCCGATAGTGCAGGTAGCTTTCGATCCATGCCTAGGCGCCGCTGGACGGTGGTGTTCCTCCCGCCCCGAAATGAACCGTCGCGCGCTTACGACCTTCCCGAGTGGACGCTTCGCGCGATCGGATGGGGGGCCGCCGTCTCGGTCTCGCTGGTCGCAGCCGCCGCGTTCGTGCTCTTCACTCCCATGGGCACCCCCGGCTCCCGGTTCGTCGCCGCTGAGAACGCGGCGCTCGTGCGGGAGATCGCCGAGGTCGAGGCGCGTTTCGAGGAGCTGGACGACACCCTGCGGGTGATCTCGACGCACGCCGACCAGATGCGGATGCTGGCCGGCATGCCGGTCGATTCGCCTCCGGCGACGGTCGTCGCCAACACCGCCTCCATGCTCACGGGTCCCTTCACGACGTCGCTTGGCGTCGAGACGAAGCTGGTCGGCGACCACAGGCGTCCGTTCCTCGGACGCCTCGCCTGGCCGTCGCGTCCCGACATCGAAGGACTGCTCGCCCGCGCTTCCGACCTCTCGAACAACTTCCGGAACGTCTCCGACACGCTGGAGATGAACTTCAAGCGCTTCGCCAGCACGCCGAGCATCATGCCCACGGTTGGCTGGCTCTCGAGCCAGTTCACGGCCAGCCGCTTCCATCCGATCCTGCACGAGAACCGCCCGCACAGGGGAATCGACGTCACTGCGCCGACGGGCACGCCGATCGTCGCGCCGGCAGCGGGTCGGGTGAAGTTCGCAGGCAACGACAAGGGCTTCGGACTCAGCGTGGAGATCGACCATGGCCACGGCATCGTCACGCGCTTCGCGCATTGCTCGCGACTCAGCGTCCGTGTCGGCCAGCTCGTGACGCGCGGCCAACTGATCGCAGCCGTGGGAAGCACCGGCCTCTCGTCGGCGCCGCACCTGCATTACGAGGTGCTGGTGAACGGCCAGCCGGTCGATCCTCTCAAGTACGTACTCCCCTAAACCGAGCAGTGATCCAATGAGTGAAGGGACGAAACACGAAGCGGGGGGCTCCCTGGGGTGCCGCCCGCTTCTGTATTGCCATCCGACCGTTCAGCCTGCCAACCCCTAAAACTTCACGGCCGGCGCTTCACGGTTCGCGGCGTTCGTCACCTCGAAGTATTCGCGTGACTTCGCGCCCGTCACCTTCGCCGTCAGCACCGCCGGGAAGCGACGGATGTACGCGTTGTAATCGCGCACCGCGTTGTTGTAGTCGGTGCGGGACACCGCGATGCGGTTCTCCGTCCCTGCGAGCTCATCCTGGAGTCGCAGGAAGGTCTGGTCACTCTTCAACTGCGGATACGCCTCGGAGATGGCGAGCAGTCGGCCGAGCGCACCGGTCATCTGGTCGTTGGCCTGTGCCATCTCGCCCACATTGCCACCGCGGACCGCACCCGCCAGCCCGGCGCGCGCCTGCGCGACCTCGGTGAAGATCCGCTCTTCCTGGGCGGCGTATCCCTTGACCGTCTCTACGAGGTTCGGCACCAGATCCGCGCGGCGTTGCAGTTGCACCTCGATCTGCTGCTTGGCGGCCGCGGCCGTCTCGTCCTTCGTCTGGATCGTGTTGTAGCCGCACCCCGTGAGGAACATCGGCAGCGCGAGCAAGAGCCACTTCTTCATCCGTCGACTCCCTGTGTGGGTAAGGACCAACTGTAATTACGCCAACCGATCGCCGCGAGTTTCGGTTCTCAGTGTGGATGGACCAGCGCGTCCACATGCGCAACGAACTTCTGCAGCCCAAGATGATACGCCTCAAGCACCGCATCGGCGCGCGAAGTAGGGATCGTGGCTTCTCCCCGCGCGTGGGCCACGACTTCCACGAACGGTCCGGCATCGAACCCTGCCAGAGAGGCGGCCCGGCGAACCACCGCCTCCGGCGTGTCCGGCGCGCTCTCGCCATGCACCCGCAGCAGCGTCCTGAAGAGCACCAGCACTGCGCTCTTCGTCGCAGCCAGCAACGCGAGCTCGCGCTTTTGGTCGCCCGCGCAGGCGAGGATCCCCTGCCGCAACCTGATGAGCTTGCCCATCGACTCGAACTCGAGCTGGCGCCTGAGGTGTGCTGCGTCGACGGTCGAAGGACCGGCGGGCAGCGCGCCGGCCAGCACCTTGTGCCGCTCAAGGATGTCGGCGAATTCGATCGCGAACACATCGCGGCTCGACGCCCATTCCGCGTCCGTCATGATGAGCGGCGGCGGATTGCCCGCCTTTCCCCAGGATTCGGCGGCAGACGCCGCTGCGCGGAGCGCGGCATTCGACAGCGATCGCACGATCACCAGCACGTTGAGGTCGGACCGTGCCGTCACCTCCTCACCGCGCGCCGCCGATCCATAGAGGACCACCGCCGTAAGGTCGGACCCGTGCGCCCGCGTGAGCTGCGCCGTGAGTTCATCCAGAGTCATCTTCGCCATTTAAAAACTCCCACTGGAGCCGCCACCGGAGAACCCGCCACCACCACCGAACCCGCCGAACCCACCACCGCCGAACCCTCCACCGCCGAACCCTCCACCACCGCCGCGACGTCCGCCGCTCAGCAGGATCGGCAGGAGTATATCGGCGGCCGTGAGCCTACCACCCCGCCGGCCACGCCCCATGATGCTGATGAGCACGACGAACAGCACGAGGAACACGACCGGTGGGATGCCGGGCGTCCGGGCAACACGGCGCGGTGGAACGAGCGTGGAGTCCAGCGAGAAACCGAACTCCTGCGCGTACCGTTCCGCGAGCCGAGCGGTGATCAACGTTAGGGCTGGGCCATACTCGCCGCGCGCAAGCAGAGGGGTCGCCTCACGGCGGATATCTCCCGACTGGCCGTCCGTGATGAATCCCTCGGCACCCTGCCCCACCTGGATGCTGATCCAGCCTCGTCCATCTTGGCTGGTCTCCTTGGGCACGAGCAGCACCACGACGCCCGCGTTGCGCGCCCGGTCGCCGATGTCGGCTGCGGCGCCGACACCCCAGTCGCGGCCGATCTGCAGCGCGACATCACCGACATCGCGACCCGCGAGGTCCGGCAGCGTGACGATAGCGATTTCTCCCTGAGAGCCGGCGCGCACCGTCTCGGCGAGTCGTGTGATCCGGGCGGCCTCTGCCGCCGGGATCACGTTCGCGAAGTCGTTCACCATGCCGCGCGGCGCCGGTATCTGCGGCTCCTGGACAGCGAGCGCGATGACAAGGGCGGCGAGCTTGGTCGCCAGTGGGATCAAGGGCCTCTGCTCGGTCGTGAAAAGTGACGAAGTTCGGTGCTATACCCCTCAAAACTAATCGAGGGGCACGCCGGGCAGCCGTTATGGAGCGCGGGGGGCCGGTCTCTTGCGCTCCGCCCTGGTGGGCGACCGCGGCGGCTGCACGCGGTCAAGGCGTGAACGCGTGTATATGACGATCGCGCCGAAGGGCGCGCGATCGCCGAACTGGACGCGCGCCTCGGAAGCACTGACAATCGCGAAGAAGTACACGTCGGAGGGCTGGACGCTTGCCCAGGTGCCGAGCACCTGATTGTCGACGACGTAGGTAAGGCAGCGGTTCGTGCGCGTGGTCCGCACACAGTCGTTGATGGTGCGCGGAAGGATGAGTCCGGGATTGCCCATCGACTGCAGCAACTGGATGAAGTCTCCTGCGCGGTCGCGATGACGCATCACGAGTTCAGGGTCATACACTCGCCACCCGCGGCGATGGGCCTCGGCAAGGCGGCGGTCGTTGAGGCCTGGCTCGCCGGTCACGACCACCGCGTCGGCAACTGCCGCGACTTCCGTGAGCAGGAACTCGAAGTCTGCCGTGTCGCCAACCTGCAGCGCCTTCACCGCGGCCGTGCTCACCCGGTAGCCGAGACGTCGTACGTGAAGATCGAACGCGAGATCGGGCCGGACGGTGAGCTCGTAGCCGCCGAGCTGATCACTCTCGGTGCGTCCGAGCACCGCCCCTGACTTGTCGAGCGCACTGATCACGGCGAGGTCGATGGGAAGCAGTGTGCTGCCCGCACGGACGACGCCGCGCACGACCTGACCTTCCAGCAATGGAACGGTGAGTGGGAGAGCCACCGCCGCCAGCACCAGCGTGAGTGTCGCATGAACCAGCCTGCGGAACAGCACCATGCTCCTGATACTCCTTCTCACGACAAACGGCCGCTGACAACATACTGATGTCAGCGGCCGTCCGACGCAAGTTGGAGCGTTATTACGGAAGCGGAACGATCGGGACCGTCCGTGCCGGCTGACGATCCTGGAACCAGACGACGCTTGCAGCCGCTGAAGCAGCGGCGCGCGATCCCGGGACTGACGGACCGAAGCCAACGGCCGTGAGCACCGAACCGGCAACAGTCGCGCCGGCGATTGGATCAGCGGTGAGCGTACCTGGGGTGCCTGCCGAAGCCGCGCCAGCCGCGAGGCTGACGAGCGTGCCGCGTGCCGCGAACTGCGCAGCAGTCGCAGCGGCCGCCCGGGCCGAATACGCTGACGCCGCGCCGTATGCGATGTTCGCGAACGCCGGTGCGCCTGCGAGTGCAGTGCCCGCGGTTGCGGTCAGGAAGCCGTCAAGCGCACTGACACCGGCGGGCATGCCAATAGCGGCATTGATCGCACGGATGGAGATGCCGGTCGGCGTCGGGACCGCGTCTTCCAGAATAAGCATCCTCTGGGCGGGCAACTGGCCTGCGCGAGAGAAGCCCGCGTGCAGGATCGTGTAGTACTGACCAGCCACGAAGGTGAAGCTCGTGTCGGCGAGCATCGCAGTCTGCGCGCCAAGCGGCGTGTTCGACGTGGTGAGAGCCGGGTCGAAGGTGAAGGCGCGGAAGCGGTGCGTTCCGGCCTCCGTACCCTGGTAGCCACCCTGGTTCATGCCGCGGTAGGGCACGTTCGCGATGGTCTGCGGAACGTACTCCACCTGGCTGATGAACCGGACGGTGAGGTTGAACGTGTCCGGCACCGCGTTGATGTAGCGAACGAACGCGAGCGGCGGGATGGTCGGGGTGGTCGGACCCCCGTCATCTGTCTGGCAACCCACCGCGCTGAGCACCAGCGCGCCAAGAATGCCGAATCGTGCGATACGCATCAGAGAGAACTCCGGAAAAAGTGCG
>JANOTV010000159.1:0-6699 GCA_031416495.1 Gemmatimonadota bacterium | reverse complement strand
CCGCATGACCTCCATCGACGAAACGACCGCCGCCTTCCTCGCCTCGCCGCAGCTCCGTGCGCGCGAAGGCGACCTCTTCAACATCGACGCCGGCCTCACGGAAGAGGAGCGCGCGGTCCGCGACTCCGTCCGCGCCTTCGTCGATGAGAAGGTCCTCCCGATCATCGGCCAGTGCTACGTGGACGGCCGATTCCCGAAGGAGCTCATCAAGGAGATGGGCGAGCTCGGCTACTTCGGCGCGAACCTCCCCGAGGAGTACGGCTGCGCGGGGCTGAACAACGTCATGTACGGCCTCATCATGCAGGAGCTCGAGCGCGGCGATTCGGGGATCCGCTCGTTCGCCTCGGTGCAGGGCGCGCTCGTGATGTATCCCATCTACGCCTTCGGCTCCGAAGAGCAGAAGAAGCACTGGCTCCCGCTGATGGCGACCGGCGAGGTGATCGGCTGCTTCGGTCTCACCGAGCCCGACTACGGCTCGAACCCGGCGGGCATGATCACCCGCGCGAGGCAGCAGAAGGACGGCAGCTGGATCCTCAACGGCACGAAGATGTGGATCACCAACGGCTCGACCGCGCACGCCGCCATCGTCTGGGCGAAGACCGAGGACGGCGACGAGGAAGGCACCTCGATCCGCGGCTTCATCGTCCCGACCGACACGAAGGGCTTCAAGGCGAAGGACCAGAAGGGCAAGCTCTCGCTGCGCGCATCCGACACGAGCGAGCTCGTCTTCAGCGATATGCACCTCCCGGCCGACGCGATCCTCCCGAAGTCGGGTGGACTCAAGAGCCCGCTCATGTGCCTGACGCAGGCGCGCTACGGCATCTCGTGGGGCGCGCTCGGCGCCGCGATCGCGTGCTACGAAGAAGCGCTCAGCTACTCGAAGGAGCGCGTGATGTTCGGTCGCCCGATCGGCGGTTTTCAGATCCAGCAGGTGCGCCTGGCCGAGATGATCACGGAGATCGTGAAGGGTCAGCTCCTCTCGCTGCACCTCGGGCGCATGAAGGACGCCGGCACGTTCACGCCGCAGCAGGTCTCACTGGCCAAGCGGAACAACGTCAACATCGCGACGGATATCGCCCGCGAGGCGCGCCGCTTGCTCGGCGGCAACGGCATCCTCGTCGAGTATGCGAGCATGCGGCACATGGCGAACCTCGAGAGCGTCTATACGTACGAGGGGACGCATGACATGCATTCGTTGATCATCGGGCAGGCGGTGACGGGGCTGAACGCGTTCAAGTGACGGCAGGCCGGCTGTCCCTTTTCCGACCTCGGTAAGTCGCGCGAGGATCTGAATCGCTCCGGCACCTTGGCATGACAGAGTCGGCGGATATGCCGTGGCCCCTGTACTTGTCGCGGGCCATGAGCGAGGCGGAAGAAATGACCTTGCATCCTCAGGATATCATGCATGAATAAATCAAAAATGCTCTAGAGTTCAGCGCGAGAACCGTTCCTCACGTTGCAACGGGTTGACAGTGTGCGGACTTCAGTCAGTGCTGCGCGCCGCCACCACATACGCCTCCATGGCGTAGTACTCCGCGAGTCCCAGCCGGTCCAGCGTCTCGGCCGTCCCGCGGTTGCGATCCTCGACGCGCTGCCAGAACTCGCGGTCGTCCTGGCCGGGGAAGGGCGCCGAATCCTTCTGCGACTGGTGCTTGAAGATCGCCTGGATCTTGAGGCGCAGCTCTTCCTGTGACATCGGTACGAGCCAGGTCGCCTCGGTGATCGGCCACTCCTGCCACGCGCCGCGGTAGAGCCAGACCTCGGGACGCAGCCCCGGGGGACGCAGCCCCGGGCCATCGCGCTGAATGTCGGCGAGCGTCGCGTCGATTGCTTCCTTGCACATGCGGTGCGTCCCGTGCGGATCCGAGAGGTCGCCGGCGACGAAGATGATCTCCGGGTCGACCTCCTCGATCAGCGCGCGCACGATCGCGACGTCCTCCGGGCCGATCGGGTCCTTCGCGACCTTGCCCGTCTGGTAGAAGGGGAGATTCAGGAACCGTGCGTTCTCGCGGCCGAGTCCCATGACCTCGAGGCCGCTCACCGCTTCGGCCTCACGAATCATGCGTTTGAGATCCTGGATCTCCACGATGTCGACGTCGCCCGCCTTCTTCCGCGCGAGGAATTCGTGGACCGTCGCCGCAAGCTCGCCGACGAATTCGACGCCGCGCTCCGCCGCCAGCCGCTCGAGGAAGTCCACATAGCGGCGCACATCGTGATCGAATACCGCGATGTTGCCGCTCGTCATGTACGCGACGGTGATGGCGTTTCCGTTCTCGACAAGCTTGCGCAGGATGCCCCCCATCGAGATGACGTCGTCATCGGGGTGCGGAGAAAAGCAGAGGATGCGCGCGCCGCGCGGCAGCTTCGACTTCCCCCGGATCTTCGCGCCGAGCGTGTTGAATACGAGTCCGTTCACCGCGCCCGGGGATCCATACCGTGCCACGAGCGACGACATCTTGTGGTCCGTGAAATCGCGCTGGGTGAGCTTGAGGATCCCCTTGCCGGTCTTCTGCGACAGCCAGGCCACCGCCTGGACCATCAGTGCCTCGGTCCACGTCACCTCGTCGAGGAGCCACGGCGTCGCGATGCGCGTGAGTTCTGCGGCCGCGGCCCCGTCCAGGTAGAACGTCGTGTTCGAATGCGCCTGGAGGAAGGTCGCCGCGACCTCCACATCCACCTCGCCTTCGACGGCGAGGCGGACGATGCGTGCCTTGTGCTCGCCGGTCGCGAGGATCACGATCTCCCGGGCCTCGAGGATCGTCGCGACCCCCATCGTGAGCGCCACGCGCGGGACGAACTCCTCACCGAAGAAATCCGCCGCCGCATCCCGTCGCGTCACCGCATCCAGATGCACGAGCCGCGTGCGGCTCTCCGCCCCCGACCCGGGCTCGTTGAAGCCGATGTGCCCCGTCTTCCCGATGCCGAGGAGCTGGAAATCAATCCCGCCCGCTCGACGGATCGCCTCCTCGTATTGCCGCGTTTCGTGCTCCACTTCCTCCCGCGGCACCGTCCCGCTCAGGATGTGCACCTGCTCCGGCTTCACATCAATGTGCGAAAACAAGTTCTCCCACATGAATCGGTGATACGAGTGGATGCTCTCCTTTGGCATCGGCCAATATTCGTCGAGGTTGAACGTCACGACGTTCGCGAAGCACAGGCCCTCCTCGCGATGCATCCGGATCAGCTCGCGGTAGACGCCGATCGGGGTGGAGCCGGTGGCCAGGCCGAGGACCACCGGCCGCGCATCGTTGGCTCGAGCGCGGACGAGCGTGGCAATTCGCCCGGCGACGAGGCGGGCGATGCCGGTGTGATCATCCACGACGGCGGTACGGATTCTCTCGTGCTGATTGGGTTTCACCGGAGCCTCAGCGCCGCGTTCAGAAGTCCCACCGCCCAAGAACGTCATATGTCTCCACGGTTGATTGACGGCGCCCGGCTACTTGTGCATCCCCCTCAGCAAGAACATATCGACGGAGGTTGGTGTTATGGTGGAACGACCCTGTCGCATCGCCTGCCTCGCCCCGCGAATCACGACAGGAACACTCGCACTACACGAACGTTGACAGCACTACACGAACGAGTTGACGAATCTCGACTCCGGACCTATGATAGGGCGCCGTACTGTGGCGGATACGGCAGAGGTCCCGTTTCAATGGGCGGCCGATGCCTGACTCACTGTTCACCAATACCCGGTACATGTCAACATGAAGAAAAGAGTACTCCTGGCGTTGATGGGAACACTCCTCGTCGCGGCGCCAGCTCTCGCTCAAGCGCAGACGGTGACCGGCAAGGTGACGAGTGAGCAAGGCACTCCGTTGCCCGGAGTGTCTGTCGTCATCAAGGGGACCACCATCGGTACGCTGAGCAACGGCGAGGGGAACTATTCCATCCGCGCCGCAGTCGGCCAGGTGCTGCAGTTCAGAGTAATCGGGCACGCGCCGCTGGAGCGCACCGTTGGCGCCGAGGCGGTCATCAACGTCCAACTCCGCAGGGTCGCTACCCAGCTCGATGCGATGGTCGTGTCGGCGTTGGGTCAGACCACGGCGCAACGAGCGCTGGGAACCTCGCAGCAGTCGGTCCAGGGCTCCGCGATCGCCCAGACGCAGCGGGAGAACTTCATCAATTCGCTTCAGGGGCGCGTCGCCGGCGTCGAAGTGACGAGCAGCTCGGGTGTGCCGGGCGCCTCGTCATCGATCACGATCCGGGGTGTCAGCTCCATCAGCAGCAGCAATCAGCCGTTGATGATCGTCGACGGCCTGCCGCTGGACAACAAGACCTTGAATACGAATGTGCTGGCGTCGGACGCCCCGGGGTCGCAGACGGCGTTCTTCAATCGCGGCGTGGACTTCACGAACCGGGCCGCCGACCTGAATCCGGAGGACATCGAGACCCTCGTCGTGCTGAAGGGTCCGGAGGCCTCGGCCCTTTACGGTATCGATGCGGCCAACGGAGCGATCGTCATCACGACCAAGCGTGGTCGGGCTGGTGAAGGCGGCCTCGAGTACAGCAACAGCTTCCGAATCGAGAACACCAGGGCCCGGCCGGAGCTGCAACGGGCGTATGGTCCCACCAGCGTGGCGGGCAGCACACTCTCCACCTTCCAGTACTTCGGCAGCCCGTACCCCGCCGGTACCCAGTTCCATGACAACATCGACGGCTTCTTCCAGACCGCGGTGACCGCGAAGCACAACCTCTCCTTCAGCGGGGCGGCGCAGGACAACCGGATCAACTACCGGCTGGCCTTCTCCACCGACAAGCAGGAAGGGGTCGTTCCGAATTCGCTCTACCAGCGCACCAACCTCACGGGCGCGTCGCAGGCACAGGTCAACTCCTGGCTGCGGACGGACTTGTCGATGTCCTATTCCTTCGCGAACAACGACCAGTCGTGGAAGGGTGCCGACGGCCCGCTGATCGGCCTCCTCGTCTGGCCCCAGACCGACAACGCGAAGGACTGGCTGACGCCAGCGGGCAACCGGCGTCGGCTGACCCTCCTGGGGGCAGCGGCCGAGACGGACAATCCCTACTTCAACGTCGAGAAGAACCGGCTCTCGTCCACGAACAGCCGCGTCATCCTCAACGTCGGACTCGTGGTGACCCCGTTCTCCTGGGGGAGCCTCAGGACCAACATCGGTATGGACGGCTACACGAACGAGAACCTCATCGTGCGGCATCCCGAAAGCGCGTTCGGCGCCACGTTTTACGGCGTGCTCGACCAGGCCAGCGACGTCGTGCGCAATCTCAACGCGCAGACGGTGCTCAACCTCAACCGCCGCGTGGTCTGGGGGGAGGTCGCGATCAGCGGCCTGCTGGGCAACCAGATCTCCGACGCCAAGTCGACGGCGGCCGGGATGAAGGGCCAGGACTTCCTGGATCCGAACTTCGTCTCCGTCAACAACACGAACCTCCGGACGAACCGGACCATCATCAACCAGCGCCGCCTCGTCGCCTTCTTCGGCAGCGCGACGATCGACTACAAGAACTACCTCTACGTGAACGTCACCGGCCGGAATGACTGGACGTCGACGATCCCGGAGAACCGGAACTCGTTCTTCTATCCCTCCGTCTCGACGAGCTTCATCTTCTCCGACGCGTTCCCGTCCGTCGCGCGGTTCGTGACCGGGAAGCTCCGGGCCGGCTATGCGGAGGTCGGGAAGGACGCGCGGCCGTATGCCTACCGGCCGGCGCTCGAGTACAAGACGACGTCGTTCGGCGGGTACGGGTACGGCTTCACGGGGCCGAACCTGAATCTGAAGCCAGAGTTCGCCAGGTCGTACGAGTTCGGCGCCGAGTTGGGCTTCCTGGACGACCGGCTCGGCCTTGACGTGACCTGGTATCGCAAGCAGACCAAGGACCAGATCGTCAACGACATCCGCACCAGCTACGCGACGGGCTTCATACTGTTCAACCTGAACGGAGCCGTCACTCGGAATCAGGGGCTCGAGGTGACCGTGCACGGCACCCCGCTGTCGAACAGACAGTTCTCGTGGGATGTGATTGCCAACTTCGAGCGCGCGCGCGGCGAGGACCTGGCCCTGCCGAATGCACTGCCGGAGTCCTACGTCTCCGACACCTGGCTGTACGGCAACGTCCGCAATGGCACCCAGCCCGGGCTCTCCACCCGCGCGCTGACGGGCCTGTTCTATTCCCGGAACGACAACGGCGACATACTGATCGACCCCACGACGGGGCTTCCTCTGCGGTCGACCACCTTCATCGACGGCGGCTATGATCGCCAGCCGGACTTCACGATCGGCCTCACGAACACCTTCACGTACCGTCGGTTCTCCCTGAACTTCCTCGTCGACATCCGCAGGGGGGGAGACATCCTCAATGCGACCGAGCACTACCTCACCACCCGGGGGCTCAGCACGCGGACTCTGGACCGGGAGGAGCCGCGGGTCATCCCGGGCGTGCTGCGGGACGGCCGGCAGAACAGTGCGACTCCCACGCGCAACAACATCGTCGTCATCCCGGCCGTCCAGAACGCCTACTACACTGGCATGAGCGAGGAGCTCTTCATTGAGAAGGAGATCAACTGGGTCCGGCTCAAGGATGTGACACTGCGGTACGCCCTCCCCGGCCGGTTCCTGAACGCCCGGAACGCAAGCGTGTTCCTCACCGGCACGGACCTGTTCCTGTTCACCAACTACTCGGGGATGGATCCGATCGTGAACGGGAACACGGCGGCGGTGGGAGGAT
>JANOTV010000158.1:0-3558 GCA_031416495.1 Gemmatimonadota bacterium | reverse complement strand
TGACGCGGTTCAGCGCGGTGTCGGATATCGGCCGCGCGAACGCCGGCGCGGCGCGCGACGGTGTGCGCATTTCGGCCGAGACGGCTGAGGTCGTCACGCGCTCGCTCCGATGGGCGGAGGCGAGCGGGGGCCGGTTCGATCCCGCGATCGGGTCCGTTGTCGAGCTCTGGGACGTGGCTAACCGCCACGAGCCGCCCCTCGTCGACACGCTGCGTCCCCTCGCCTCCCGGGACTTCTGGAAGAAGGTGGATATTTCCGTGAACCGCGAGTGGGGCGTGGTCCGGTTCAACGACCGTGACGTGCGGCTGGACCTCGGCGGGATCGCGAAAGGGTACGCCGTGGACCGGGCGGTGCGCGCGCTGCGGGAGCTGGGCGTCGAGCACGCCATCGTCAACGTGGGGGGTGACCTCTTCGCGCTCGGCGACGCACCGGACGGCGGGCGGTGGCGCGTCGGCATCCGGTCACCCCACGACGCGCGCCGTATCGCCGAGACAGTGGAGGTGTCGGACCAGGCCGTCGCCACGTCCGGTGACTACGCGCAGTTCTTCCGGTGGCGGGGCAGACGATACCACCACCTGATGGACCCCGAGACGGCGATGCCGCGTGTCGGGAGGTCGCACAGCGTGACCGTGGTGGCAGACGACTGTATTGATGCCGACGCGGCGGCGACCGCGGCCTACGGACTCGAGGGAGAGGCGGCGGCGCGCGTCGTGCGCCAGCTCAGCCGATCCGCAGTGGTCATCCCGCTGACATAAGGTCCTGACGGCGAGGAATCCAACGAGGAGGTACCCGATGCACATCACACGAATCTTCTGTTCGGCCTGCGATCGACCGGTGCGCGTGATGATCTCGGAAGCGCCCCGCACCGACGGCCAGGCGACGCTGCACGACGATGAGGTCGTCTGTCTCGAGATCGGCGCCAGTTGCACGGGTCAACTCTGCCCGATCGGCACCGTCGCGCCCAACGAGATGGTGGCCCGCCTCGCCAGGCTCGGTCTCCCGACCGAGGGGCTGCGCACGATCGACGCGACCTGCCCGTCGTGCAACATGGACGTCGAGATGGTGCTGTACGGGAGTGGCAAAGCAGCATGCATCGTCTGCGGCGCCCCGGCTCGCTGGGTCGCCGACCAGATCGAACCGATCGACTGAAGCGCCGCGCGTACGAGGAGCAGCTCGCGGAACTGCACTCTCGGCGCCTGTTGCTCTGACATATTGACGCCGAGCGGTCGGCAGCATAGACTTAGTCGAGTGGACTTAGTCTGATTGGAGGACGATATGGTCACCGTGAACATGCATGAAGCAAAGACCCAGCTCTCGAAACTGGTCGATCAGGCCGCCAAGGGCGAGGCGTTCATTATCGCAAAGGCGGGGAAGCCGCTGGTGCGCGTGGCGGCGCTCGATGCCCCAGAGGAGCCAAATCGCCTTGGCTTCATGCAAGGAGAGATTGCCGTCCCTGCCGACTTCAATTCGATGGGCGAGGCCGAGATCGCGGCCCTCTTCGGGACCGGTGAGTGAAATACCTGCTGGACACTCAACTGCTGCTCTGGGCGTCTGGTGATACCGCCAAGCTGAGCAAGGTCGCGCGCAAGCTCCTGAACGACCCTCGCAACGAGCTGCTCTTCAGCGCCGCGTCTCTCTGGGAGGTCGCCATCAAGAACACACTCGGACGCACCGACTTCCAGGTCGAGCCGCGGCTCCTGAGGCGCGGGCTCCTCGACAACGGCTATCACGAGCTCCCGATCACGAGCCAGCACGCCGTGAGCATCGACGCGCTGCCTCCGCTACACAAGGATCCCTTCGACCGCCTCCTGCTGGCCCAGGCGCTGACCGAAGGGATCACGCTTCTCACCACGGATGCGCAGTTGGCCAAGTACCCCGGGCCAGTGCGGAAGGTGTAGCGACGGCGACTCCGGATTCCCGGAAGCGCAGGGGCTGTCGGTGGCTCTGCGGATCGACCTCCCCTCTCTGCCAATATGAGTGAGACACCGATCCTCCCGGAGTTTAGTGTACGAGGGTGATCGAGGATGTGCCGTTGTCTCTTGTTCCCCAGCTATGGTGACGAGATTTTCCGGCCGGTGGATCAGGACGAGCTGAGACGCAGCCGTTCCGCGGCACCGGCCAACGTGCGGTCCTTCGTCCAGAGCGTCGCATCGGCGAGGCGGGCGGCGGCCAGCAGGTGCACGTCGACGATACCAAGGCCGAGTCCGAAGAGCCGTCGGTGCTCGATGAGTGCAAGCACTTCGGACGTCGATGCCTCCGGGGCGCGTGGCAACGCATGCAACAGTGCCAGCGTTGTGTGCCGATGTGCGAGTTGTCCGCACGCGAGCTCCCCGACGACGAGCGAGTGCGTGACGACCTCACCGGCCTCGAGGAGTTTCACCAGCCGTGCGTCGGTCCGGTGGAGGTGGTCCACCCAGACGGAGCTATCGACCAGAACCATGGCGCGCGTGCTTGGAGGCCACAGGTTGCCGTCGACGGGGCGCCAACTCGAGGTTGGGCATGGTGCCACCGAGCTTGGCCAGTCGCCGAGCCGACTCGCGCGCGATGAGCGCCTCGAGACCCGCATGCACGACGGCTGTCTTTTCGCGCAGGCCGGTGAGTTCCAGCGCGCGCTGGATCAGGGCATCGTCAAGGATCATGGTAGTTCTCATATGTACTAATCTGCATGATTGATGCATATTGGCAAGGGTCCGCCTGTACGGTACGTCGAGGTGCTGCGCCGACCATCACCGCGGCGCCGAAAGCGTTTGGCGTTGGGGCGTCGGCTGGTATTCCTATCGCCGCTCGCTCGCCCGACAGCTCTTTTCCGACGAACGCGCGGCGATCCCGGTGGCGCTTTCTGGTGGATCGCTCGGCGGAGGAAGCGGAACGTTAGTGGGGTCGGTAAAAGGGTTTCTTCCCGGCCTCGTGGTCCGTCATGTCGACGATGTCCACGATCTCCGGCGCGACCCTGCGCACCTTCACCTCGAACCCGCGTCGCAGGGTGAGTTGCGAGGCCGCGCATCCTTGGCACCCGCCACTCATGGTGACACTGAGGTTTCCGTCCTTCACGTCGACAATGGAAATCTTCCCGCCGTGGGCCGCGATGGCACGGTTGACTTGCAGGTCCAGAAGTTCCTGAATAACCGTGCGAACCTCGGCGTCGGTGCGCCCTCCCCCCGTCACAGCTGCGGTGCGGGGGACGGCGAGGATCGCCGGTACCCCTGTGACGAGATGCGCACGGATGACCGTTCCGATTGCCGATTTCAGTGCGGACCACGAGACGTCTGAATCCTTCCCGACCGTCACGACGTTCTCGGCAATGAGCACGTTGACGACGCCGGGAAGCGCGAACAACTGTTCGGCGAGGGGTGAACTGGCGGCGAATTCCTTGGCGTGAAAGAAGAAGGGACCGCCCGGTTGTACCATCTGGCTGACGGTGAACTTGCACATGTCGGGATCGGCGACGGAAGATATGGCGCGGATCGTGATCGTCGGGTCGAGCGGCAGGAGATCAAACATCTTCAAACATTTCAAACATCTTCCACCACCTTGGCTGCGAAGCGCTCCGCGAGGGCC
>JANOTV010000157.1:0-18893 GCA_031416495.1 Gemmatimonadota bacterium | reverse complement strand
CGGCACCGCCGCGCGGCTGCGCCGCGCCGCGCGCAGGCGCCAGCCCAGCAGCACCGCGAAGATCAGCGCGAACACCAGCGGCTCCGTGATATCACGCTTGACCGACATCCAGAAGTGGATGACGCCGAGCACCGCGCTCACGTACACGAGCCGGTGCAGCAGACGCCACCGCCGGCCGAGTCGCGCGATCATCTGCCTGGTCGACGTCAGCGCGAGCGGGATCATGAGGAGGAACGCCAGCATGCCGATCGTGATGAACGGACGCTTGAAGATGTCCGTGACCACCTCGTCCCATCCGACCACGTCGTCGATGATGAGTTGCATGTCGAGCAGTGCCCAGGTGAGCAGGTGCAGGCAGGCGTACGCGAATGCGAAGAGACCGAGCGTGCGGCGATGCTTCGCGAGCCAGTTCCATCCGGTGAGCCGGCGCAGCGGCGTGATGGAGAGCGTCGCGACGAGCAGCCGCAGCGTCCAGTTGCCGAAGAGGTGCTCGCCTTCCTTGATGGGATCGGAGCCAAGGTGGCGCGATCCGAAAAGGAGATCGGAGATGAGCGCGGCAGCGATGAGCGACGCCGGCACGAGCGCCGCGATGATGAGTGCGACGCCGAACCCGCGCGGCTGCTTCGCAAGACCTGCGAGCGGTGTCATCTCAGCGCGTCCGTGGACGGTCGCCGCGGACTGTCGCGGTCACCTCAGTAGTGGCGGCGCAGATCCATGCCCGAGTAGAGCGACGCGACGTCCGCTGCATACCCGTTGAACGGCAGCGTCGGCCGACGGCGGAACTCGCCGATGCGACGCTCCGACGCCTGGCTCCACCGCGGATGATCGACGGCGGGATTCACATTGGCGTAGAAGCCGTACTCGCTCGGGATCGCCTCGCTCCACGCGGTCTTCGGCATGGTATCCGTGAGGCGGATGCGCACGATGCTCTTGATGCCCTTGAACCCGTACTTCCACGGGACCACGAGGCGCAGCGGCGCGCCGTTCTGGTTGGGCAGGTCGCGGCCGTAGACGCCCGTCGCGAGCATCGTGAGCGGATGCATCGCCTCGTCGAGGCGCAGTCCCTCGTTGTACGGCCAGTCGAGCGTCGCCATGCGCTGGCCCGGCATCTGCTTCGTGTCGAGCAGCGTCGTGAACTCGACGAACTTCGCGCCGGCGGTCGGCTGCGCGCGCTTGATGACGTCGGCGAGCGTAACGCCGCGCCACGGGATCACCATCGACCACGCCTCGACGCAGCGCATGCGATAGATGCGGTCCTCGATCTTCGACGGCTTGAGGAAGTCCTCGAGCTGATAGGTGCCCGGCCTGGAGACGAGGCCCTCGACCTTCACCGTCCACGGCTTCGTGCGGAACTGCTGCGCGTTGGCCTTGGGGTCGTCCTTCCCCGTGCCAAACTCGTAGAAGTTGTTGTAGCCGGTCACGTCCTCCCAGGGCGTCGCCCGGTCGTTCGGCTGCAGGCCGTATGGCGTGCCGGGCGCGTCCTGCCCCTCCTGCACCACTGCGGAGGCATCACCGTCGGGCCACGGGTGCGCCGCGAGCGCCTTCGCGCCGACGAGTCCCGCGCCGATCACGCCGGCCGCGGCGAGGAAGCTGCGACGGTTGAGATAGAGCGACTCGGGAGTGATGTCGCTCGAGCGGAGGTCGTTTTTGGCCATGGTGATATCTATCCGAGGCGCCGCGTCGGTGTTCCCGGGGGGCATCGCTCCATCATATTTCCCCCCATGACCGGCTCACCAGGCGCGCTCCCTCCCACAATCGCGAAGGTCCTCGACCGCTTCACGGCGATGAGCCGCGAGGAGAAGATGCAGGCGCTCGTCTCGTATGCGAAGAAGCTCGAGCCGCTGCCTGCAGAGCTCGCCTCGCTCGACCGCGATGCGTTCAACGTGCCCGAATGCCAGACACGCGTGGACCTGTTCCCGCAGGTGCGCGATGGCCGCATGCACTTCTACGCCGACGTGAACGTGCGCCAGTCGCCGACCGTCGCGGCCTTCCTTGTAATAGTCTTCTCCGCGGTGAATGACGAGCCGCCGGAGACCACGCTCGCCATTCCCGACGATTTCGTCGCCCGCATGATGCAGGGCCTCGGACTCAGCGCGCGCGAGACCGGCCTCCGGGCGATGATCGACCGACTCAAGCGACACGCCAAAGCAGCCTGACCGTCGCACACCGCAGCACTCCCCAACCCCGCCCACATGCCTGGCAGCAAGCCGCAGAAGTACGAGAACCACACGAAGTGGAACCCGCTCTACCACTTCGTCGCATCGCCGATCTCCCTCATCTACTTCGTGCACACGGTGGTGATCGCCGTGCGGCATCCCGCCACGGATCACATCCTCAACGCCGTGCTCGCCCTCGGCTTCGTGGCCACGGTCTTCTCGTCGCGCCTCATGGCGCTCACCGTGCAGAACCGCGTGATCCGTTTCGAGATGCGCGTGCGACTGAAGGAGATCCTGCCCGCGACGCTCGTGCCGCGTATCAAGGAGCTCACGGTCAGCCAGCTGGTGGCGCTCCGCTTCGCGAGCGACGCCGAGATGACCGGCCTCGTGGAGCGCGTGTTCGCCGACGAGTTCGCCACGTCGCGCGACATCAAGCGCGCGGTGAAGGACTGGCAGCCGGATCACCTGCGGGCGTAGTGGCCCGCAGTGTCAGGCCTCGCTCTTCGGAGCCGGGAAGAGCCGGACCTGCCAGCTGTCCTTCACGGGCTTCTCGAAGCTCGTCCTGTACTCGCCCGCAGTCGTGAGCGTCGTATCGAAGACCGGCGTGTCCAGGTCGATCTCACCCATCGCGGCCATGTGCATGAACTCGGGGCGCGTGCAGCCATGCACGAAGCCCGCGTGGTCGCGGAAGTACACCGTGCCGCCGCCCACCATCGTCGTGCCGATGCCGTCCTCGATGCCCTGCAGCACGCGGAAGAGCCCGTCGATGGAGCAGCCGGATGCATTGGACGCCCGCTCATCCACCGCAACCGCGAGGAAGCACTCCTCGGTAAACTCGCGTGCGCAGACCAGCGGCTCGCCGTGTGCCTTCCATGAAGCGAGGTAGCGGTCGACCGCCGTGAGCAGTCGCGGTGCGTCGACCTCATCGAGCGGGATCTGCGCGACGAAGATCCACGCGCGCGCGTCGTCGGGCATCTGTTCGAACGGGATCAATGGCATAGTCGGCATCGTTGGGCGCGACACCGTGTCGGTCGCGCGTGGATGGAATCTAATCGGGCCTCACCGGACCGACCGCCCTCACTGAAGAACGCGCCTACCTGAACAGTCGCTTCCACCAGCGGCGCTCGGCTTCCGGAGGGAGCGGCGTGACCGGGAGCGGCTCCTCGCCGACCAAGATGCGCGCCGGGTTCACCTCGGTGAGCTGACGCGCCTGGCTGCCGCCGCCGCGCTCGACGAGCAGCGCCACCGCGCGCGCCGTCGCCGGAGTGCCGCGAGCATGATGATCGCTCGCGATGTAGTGCGCCCATCCCTGCTCGAGCAGCACGCGCGCGATGGCCGCCGCGCGCTCGCCGTGCTGGCCGAAGAGCGAGCCCGCATTCAGCTGCAGCAGCGCGCCCGCGTCGAGGCAACGCGAGAGCACACTGAGCCGGTCGTCGTGATTCCGGTAACGCTCCGGATGCGCGATGATCGGCCGCCATCCGTTCTTGCGCATGTTCGTGAGCGCCCGCTCGGCGTTCGGCGGCATGCGCATCGCAGGATACTCGCAGAGCACGAACGGCCCGCCGGCAAGTCGCAGCCGCGGGTCCGAGAGATCGGGATCGGGATCGTCGAGCATCACCTCGACGCCTCGCTCGATGCGCGGCAGTCCGCTCTCCGCGGACACTGCGGCAGTGAGCACCGCGAATCCTTCATCGAACGCCGCCATGCGCGCCGCGAACGCATCGGCCGACCGGATCAGCGAGGCGTCCAAGTGCGGCGTCGTGATGCACACCTTCACGCCCTGCGCGGCGAATGCCTTCAGCGCGTCGATGGCATGGCGCACATCGGGCGCGCCATCGTCCACAGCCGGCACGAGGTGGCTGTGAAAGTCGACGACGCCGCTCACTGGCTGCATGGCCGCAATCTACTCAGAGCAACCCCAACTCGAATCGGAGCGCCGACGACAATGTCGGATGCAGGAACTGGAAACCGGCCGCGGTGAGCTTCGCCGGGCGCACGCGCTGGCTCGCGAGGATAGTTGCCTCGGCCATCTCGCCGAACACCGCCTTCAGCGCGAACGCCGGCACGGCCGCGAACGACGGACGGTGCAGCACGCGGCCCAGCGTCGAGGCGAAGGTCGTGTTCGTCACCGGCTCGGGCGCCGTGAGGTTCACCGGCCCATGCAGGCTCGGCGTCTGCATCGCGAAGTGTATCGCGCCGACGAGATCCTCACGCGAGATCCAGCTCATCCACTGCTTGCCCGACCCGAGCCGACCGCCCGCGCCGAGCATGAACGGCGTGATCATCTTCGCAAGTGCGCCACCGCCCGGACTCAGCACGATGCCCGTGCGCAGATGCACCACGCGGATCCCCGCCGCCCGCGCCGGCTCTGCCGCCGCTTCCCATGCGCGCCCGATGTCGGAGAGGAAGTCGTCGCCGCTCGCGCTCGAGTCGTCGAGCCACTCGTCACCGCGACTTCCGTAGATACCGATCGCCGACGCACAGATGAGCAGATCCGGCCGCGGGTCCATCGCCGCGCAGCTCTCGGCGATGAGACGCGTGCCCTTCACTCGGCTCTCGCGGAGCTCGCGCTTGTGCTCGTCCGTCCAGCGTTCCGCGATCGGCGCGCCCGCGAGATGGATCACGACGTTCACGCCCGCGAGGCCTTCGGCGTCGATCGCATCGCGCGACGGATCCCACCGCACGTCGCTCGACGTTCCGCGTCCCACGGTGATGACCTCATGCCCGCCGCCCTTGAGGAACGGCACCAGCGCATCGCCGATGAATCCCGTCGCGCCCGTGATCGCGATGCGATGCGCGCCGTGCTTCGCGAAGGCCCCATGACGCTGCAGGTCGGCGCGAGTGAGCGCGTGACGCCACTGGAGCATGCGCTCGATGCGATCGCGGGCGAAGTCGCCCGCGACGAGCGGTCCCAATGGCGCGAGCGGCAGCCGGAAGATGATGCGGTCCTCTAGCACGCAGCGGTCGGGGCCGATGGGCTCCACGCGATGCACATGCTCCACGTCCCAGCGCATGCTCATGGGACCGAGCGGCACGAGAAGCGTGACCGTCGCGCCATCGCGGATACCGCCCTGGCTGCTGAGCACACGCGCGGGCATCCATGGCGGGATCAGCCGCTGCAACGCACCCGGCCGCTCATGCCACGCGAACACATCGGCGGCGCTCGCAGGCAGCTCGGAACGAAGCACCACTTCCGTGGTGTTCGGTGTGCGTGACACGGCGGTCACTGCGGCGGGTTGTCCACTCTGCGCCATAAGTACCAGGAAGCGACGGTTCGGTAGGGCGCCCAGCGTGCCCCGATCGTGGCGACGCGCTCGGGCGCGGGCAGCTTCCGCAGCCCGTACAACAGTTGGATCGCCTTCTGCACGCCAAGGTCGATCACAGGAAGCACATCCGGCCGGCCGAGCCGGAACATCAGGAACATCTGCGCCGTCCATTCACCGATCCCACGCACCTCCGTGAGTACCCGGATGACGTCATCATCGTCCAGCTCGTGCAGCTTCTCGATGGGCAGCGAGCCCTCCGCCGTGCGCCGCGCGAGGTCTTGCAGGTATTCCGCCTTCCGCCCCGAAAGGCCGACGGCGCGAAGCTGCGGTGCGGGAGTACGCACCAGCTCGGCCGGGGTGGGGTTCCGCCCTTCATATAGATCGAGCAGTCGGCCGTGGATGGTTCCGGCCGCCTTTCCCGAGAGCTGCTGGTACACGATGGAGCGTGTGACGGCATCAAAGTGCGTGCCCGTCAGGTCACGACGGAGCGCACAGGCTCCAACGGTGTCGATCCATGCGCCGAGTGTCGGGTCGGCGCGACGCAGGTGCGCCAAGGCGGCGGCGTGGCGAGGCGGCATATGTTCAAGCTAGCTTGCGTCATAGCATGGCGACCATCCTGTACGTAGACGACGAGCCCGCCATCGGGATGCTGCTCGAGAAAACCCTCGAGCGCGCCGGGCATCGTCCGGTGGGCGCGCGGTCGGTGTCCGAGGCGCTGCAGATCCTCGCGCGCGGCGGCGTCGACCTCATCATCTCGGACTACCGGATGCCGGGGCTCACCGGGCTCGAGTTCCTGAGCCTGCTGGCGCGGGATGGTTATGACGTGCCGCTCATCATGCTCACCGGGCACGCGAGCATCGAGCACGCGATCGCCGCCATCAAGGCGGGTGCCATCGACTACATCACGAAACCGGTGGATCCGCAGCAGCTCGAACTTTCGGTCGAGCAGGCGCTGGAGCTCGTGCGGCTGCGGCGGGAGAATGCCACGCTTCGCCGCGAAGTGATGGCGCTCCGGCACGACCAGCTCATACTCGGCGACAGCATCGTGATCCGTGACGTGTTGCAGGAAATCGCGATGGCGGCGCCGACGCGAGCCACCGTGCTCCTGCTCGGCGAGAGCGGCACCGGCAAGGAACTCTTCGCACGCGCCATCCACGACCAGAGCGAGCGCCGCGACGCGCCATTCATCAAGCTCAACTGCGCGGCGCTCCCCGAGGGTCTCGTCGAGAGCGCGCTCTTCGGCCATGAGAAGGGAGCCTTCACGGGCGCGCATCGCCGCGTAGAGGGTGCCTTCGAGCGCGCGCATCGCGGCACACTCCTGCTCGACGAAGTCAGCGAGATGCGCCTCGACCTGCAGACCAAGCTGCTGCGCGTGCTGCACGAGCAGGAGTTCCGGCGCGTGGGCGGCGACACGCCCGTGCGCGTGGACACGCGGGTCATCGCGACCTCCAACCGCGACCTGTCCGCCGCAATCGCCGAGGGGAATTTCCGGCAGGACCTGTTCTACCGGCTCAGCGTGATCCCCATCATGATTCCGCCGCTCCGCGACCGTCCGGAAGACATCCCGCTCCTCGTGATGCGCTTCGCGCTGAAGACGGCGACGGAGCTCAACAAGGAGATCCAGGGCATCGCGCCCGACGCGCTCGACTTGCTGCTCGCGTACCGCTGGCCGGGAAACGTGCGCGAGCTGCAGCACGCGGTGGAGCGAGCCGTGATCCTCACGCATGAGTCGGTGTTACAGCGTCATACGTTCGAGTCTGCGATTTTCTTCAGCTCGACGCCGCGGCCCATCAAGACGCCGATCTTCGTCCCATCGGTCGATGGCGGGGATGAGGCGAACCAGCCGGTGGTGCTCCACGACCTGAACATCGAGGCCGCCGAACGGGCATTGATCGAGCGGGCCTTGCTCCGGAGCGGCGGCAACCGGACTCGCGCCGCCGAGGCGTTGGGAATCTCTTCACGGACCTTGCGGTCCAAGCTGAACTCGCCGACCTGAGCGAACCAGAGTCACTCCAACGTTGGACGACCTCCATCGCGGAAGAGCAGCTCTGTGTTTCGCAGATGGCTCACCGCCGTGCTCGCGGGCGTTCCTGCACCAGCCGCTCCGCCAGGTCCTCGATGAGTGCGCGCTTCGCCATCCGCATCCGCCAGATCGGAGGGATCGACGCGACGCCGTAGTACGCGCCCGCGAGTTGCCCGTACACGGCGGCGGTCGTGTCGGCATCGTTGCCGAGGTTCGCCGCGGCGAGCGCACCTTCCTCGAACGACTCCGTCGTGTCGAACGCCCAGAGCACCGCCTCGAGCGATTCCACCACGTAGCCCGTGCCCTTGATGTCGGGCGGTGCCTTTCGGCGGAACGATCCGCGCGCGACCTCGGTGATGGCCGCGCACAACGGCGCGTCATCGAACGCCGCCGTCACCGGCGACCAGAGCGGCGTGAGCAACAGCTCCTTCGACACTCCCGACATCGCGCCCACCAGCAGCCCCGCGAAATACCGGCAGGCATCGACCGCGGCCTCGGTCGCATGCGTGACGCGCGAACTCGCGCCCGCGCGCTCCATCGCCTCGGCTGGGTCACCGGCGAACCAGATCGCCACCGGCGCGAGTCGCATGAGGGAGCCGTTACCCGCCATACGCGGATCGGTGAGTCCGGCGAACGGTTCGCCCGTGCGCTCATACCGCTCGAGCGACTCGCGCACCGTGACGCCGATGTCGACGCACTGCCCCGTGCTCGACAGGTGCCCGTGCCGGTACCAGCGCAGGTACCGCTCCATCTGGTCGCGTTCGTCGAACTTGCCACAGGTCACGAGCGACTCCGCGAGGCAGAGCGCCATCGACGTGTCGTCGGTCCATTCGCCGGCCTGTAGTCCGAGCGCACCGCCGCCGCGCAGCCCCGTGAGCAACTCGAAGGTGCCGGGCCGCATGAACTCCACCGCCGTGCCGAGTGCGTCGCCAGCGGCGAGGCCGATGAGGCTGCCGCGGGCGCGATCCATCGGACTGAGGGCTGGGGCGGGGTTCCTGCGCATCGCCAAGTACGGGTCTCCTGTGAGAACTGCGTTGAGCCAAGCTACCGCTCCGTCCAGCGGTGTACCACCCTGCTCATCGGGAGTTCGCCTACTAGGTTGAATGCAGCCCGAGCCCTGCGACGGCTGCGAACAGATGAGGCGCAACGCAACACCCGGTGCCAGCACCGGATCTCGAATTTCTGGAGACACCACGCAATGCGGATCACGAAAGTCGGCATCGTCGGTGCGGGCGCCATGGGGGCCGGCATCGCCGCCTTGGCCGCCTCCGCCGGCATCCCCGTCGTACTCCTCGACATCCCCGGAGCCGACGACCCTGCATCGAAGGACCGGTCGAAGCCGGCGCGCGACGGACTCGAGCGCACACGCAAGGCGAAGCCCGCCGCGTTCATGGATCCATCGGCCGCCCGCCGCATCGTCATCGGCAACACCGCCGACCATCTCGCGCTGCTCGCCGACTGCTCCTGGATCTGCGAAGCGATCATCGAGCAGCCCGCGCCCAAGCAGGCGCTCTTCGCGCAGATCGAGAAGCTCGCGCCCGATGCCATCGTCACCTCGAACACATCGGGCATCCCGATGTCGATCCTCCTCGAGGGACGCTCCGCGCGCTTCCGCGAGCGGTTCCTCGGCACGCACTATTTCAATCCGCCGCGCTACATGCACCTGCTCGAGCTCATCCCCACCGCGGAGACGCTGCCCGAGGTGCTTCGCGCGATGCGCCACTTCCAGGAGCGGGTGCTCGGCAAGGGCATCGTGCTCGCGAAGGATGAACCGGGGTTCGTCGCCAACCGGCTCGGCGTGCACGGTATGGTGGTCGCGGGTCGCTTGATGATGAAGCACGACCTCACGATCCCCGAAGTCGATACGCTCACCGGCGCATTCATCGCGCGCGCCAAGACAGCGACGTTCCGCACGGGCGATCTCTCCGGCCTTGATGTGCTCGTGCACGTGACCGCCGGTCTTTCGCAGACCACGGGCGAGGATCTCTCACTCGCGCCCTTCGTGCATGAACTCGTGAAGAGCGGCCGCCTTGGCGACAAGACGAAGGCCGGCTTCTACAAGAAGAACGGCACGGAGATCCTCGCGCTCGACTGGAAGACGCTCGAGTACGCGGACCAGGGTCGCTTCGGCACGCCGGAGATCGACGCGATCACCAAGCTGCCCGCGGCCGAACGCGTCGCGAAGGCCAAGGAGATCAACGGCAAGCACGGCGATTTCCTACGCGAGCTGCTCGTTGAACAGTTCCACTATGCCTGCACGCTCACGCCGAGGCTCTCCTACGATGTCGCCGCGGTGGACCGCGCGATGGAGTGGGGCTACGGATGGGAACTCGGACCGTTCCGCGCGATGGATGCGATGGGGCTCGATTGGGTGCGCGCCGAGTTCTTGAAGGCGGGCAAGGACGTGCCGCCGCTGCTCGCTCGCGCCGGCGCACGGTTCTATGAGATGCAGAACGGCGACGCCGAGTTGATCCCTGCGGTGGATAGCGAGGCACGCGTGCCGGTGCCCGCGATCCCGGGACAGATCTCGCTCGCGCTGCTGCGCCAGCAGAAGAAGGTGCTGCAGGAGAATCGCGAAGCGCGGCTCGTCGACCTCGGCGATGGCGTGCTCTGCCTCGAGTTCTGCGGCAAGATGAACACGCTCGGCAACGGCGTGATGGATCTGGTCGCGACGTCGATCGACACCATCGCGTCGGGACCGTATCACGGACTCGTGATCGGCAACGACGACGCGCGCACCTTCACCGCGGGTGCGAATCTCGTGGGCGCGGGACAGTTGCTGCAGGCGGGGGACTGGAAGGCGCTCGAGGCGTTGACGAAACGCTTCCAGGACACCGTGATGTCGTTCCGTCTCGCGCCGTTCCCCGTGGTCGCGGCGCCGTTCGGCCTCACGCTTGGCGGCGGCACGGAGATCTCGCTGCATTGCGACCGTGTACAGGCGCACGCGGAGTTGTACATGGGTCTCGTGGAGGTCGGCGTCGGACTGATCCCGGGCGGGGGTGGAACCAAGGAGCTCGCGTTCCGGTTCACCAACGCACTCTCGCCGTACGAGGAAGCCGATCCATTCGAGGGCATCAAGCGCGCGTTCAAGCTCATCGCGCTCGGGCAGACGAGCACCTCGGCGCACGAAGCACGGTCGATGGGCTTCCTGCGGCCGGTCGCGGACCGCATCTCGATGAACCGCGACACGCTGCTGGCCGATGCGAAGGCGCGCGTGCTCGACCTCGCGCCGGATTACGTCACGCCGCAACTGCGCACCATACGCTCGCTTGGGCGTGAAGGGCTGGGCAACCTCGACTATGCACTCTTCTCATTCAAGGAAGCGGGCCAGGCGAGCGATCACGACGTGCGCATCGGTCGGGAGATCGCGGTGATCCTCTGCGGCGGTGATGGTCCGCCGCGCGATGTCACCGAGCAGGATCTTCTCGACCTCGAGCGCGATGCATTCCTCAGGCTCCTCGGCACGAAGGAGACGCAGGATCGCATCACGCACATGCTCACGACGGGCAAGCCGCTCCGCAACTGAGGATCATCCATATGAAGCACGAAGTCGTCATCGTGAGCGCCGCGCGCAGCGCCGTCGCGCGCGGCAAGAAGGACGGATCGCTCGCCTCGGTGCACGCGGTGGATCTCTCCGCGACCGTGATGCGCGCCGTGGCCGACCGCGTGGGATTCGATCCTGCGGGGATCGACGATGTGATCTGGGGCTGTGCGATGCCCGAAGCGTCGCAGGGCCTCAACCTCGCGCGTCTCGCGATGCTGCGCGCCAAGTTCCCCGTCGAAGTCTCGGCGATGACCGTCAACCGGTTCTGTTCATCGGGACTGCAGACCATCGCGCTCGGCGCGCAGGCGATCATGAGCGGGATGAACGACGTGATCATGGCCGGCGGCACCGAGATGATGAGTGCGGTGCCGATGTCCGGCTTCCACACGCGGCTGCATCCCGACCTCACCGAGTCGAACATCGGCATGGGATTCACCGCAGAGCGCGTCGCGAAGCGGTGGGGCATCACGCGGCAGATGCAGGACGAGTTCGCCTGCGGCTCGCAGCAGCGCGCCGTCGCGGCACAGCAGGCTGGTCGGTTCGACGATCAGATCGTGCCCATCCCAGTGGAGCGCGCGCAGTGGAAGGGCGCGAAGAAGACGAGTGAGATCGTCCCGTTCGCGACCGATGAACTGGTGCGCGCGGGCACGACGATCGAAGGGCTCGCAAAGCTGCCGCCTGCGTTCAAGCCGAGTGGCACGGTGACCGCCGGCAACGCCTCACCGCTGTCCGATGGTTCAGCGGGCGTGCTGATGATGTCGCGCGAGCGCGCGGAGAAGCACGGGCTCACGCCGCTCGCACGCTTCGTGAGTTTCGCCACGGGCGGTGTCGATCCGGACATCATGGGCGTCGGGCCCGTGAAGGCGGTGCCCAAGGCACTCGAGCGCGCGGGCCTCAAGCTCAGCGACATCAAGCTGATCGAGTTCAACGAAGCATTCGCGGCGCAGGCGCTCGCGGTGATGAAGGACCTGGAGATGGATCCGTCGCGCGTGAACGTGAACGGCGGCGCGATCGCGCTCGGTCATCCGCTTGGGGCGAGCGGTGCGAAGCTCACGGTGCAGTTGATTCACGAGCTGCGGCGGACTGGTGGCGGGCTCGGGATGGTGACGATGTGCATCGGCGGGGGGATGGGGGCGGCGGGTGTATTTGAGGTCTATGCTTGACCTCATCTCCTACGGCCGACCTGCGCGATGAGGACATTGCTCGTCTGGGGCGCTATTCGGGGAATGCATTCAAGCCGCACCTCGAGATGCCTGGGCTGACGGCGACGCATTTTGCGCGGTGGGTGCAGAGGCTCGAGGCAACGGTCGATGCGCGGGTGGCGGGGCCGAACGCGGAGCGGATGAAGTCGCTCGGGCACCGGATCGCGTATAGCATGCAGGTGAGGCTGGGCATCACACCTTTTGAGCCTTACTTGGTAACCCCGCCCCCCAGCTCACCAAGCAGCCGCACCGCCTCTCCGAGTCTGCTGAACCGCTCGTCCTTCGTCATTCCCTTCCTGTACCGCGCATAGATCTGCTGCGCGATCACCGCGACCTTGAAGAGTCCGAAGGCGTGATAGAACGCTGATGGCCTCGGTGCGCGGCCGCTCTTCTGCAGATAGCGCTCCCACAGTTGCGCGCGCGTGAAGTTTCCTGGCAATGCGGTGATGCCGAGTCCGAGTGCCTTGAATGCGGGATGATCGCCGGCCTCCACCCAGTACGCCATCGATGTGCCGACGTCGAGCAGCGGGTCGCCGACGGTCGCCATCTCCCAGTCGAGCACGGCGACGATCTCGCCCGGGCGCGTGGGGTCGAGCACAAGGTTGTCGTACTTGAAATCGTTGTGCACGAGGCAACCGCCCGACTCCGATGGCTGGTTTGCGGCGAGCCACTGCGCGAGTGCTTCCATCGACGGCACATCGTCGGTGCGCGACTTTTCCCACCGGGCGGTCCATCCCTCGACCTGTCGCGCCACGTATCCCATCGGCTTGCCGAGTCCGCCGATCACCGGATCGCTCGGCGTTGCGCCGTGGATCGCGACGAGCGTGTCGACGAATCGCTCGGAGAGCCGCGCAAAAGCGGCTTCGTCGTAATCCGCGGGCGCCTTCGAGCCGCGGAGGATCACGCCATGCACGACGTTCATCAGATAGAACGGCGCACCGATCACGCTCACGTCCTCGCAGGTTACCAGGGCGCGCGGCGCGGGGATGTGACGCAGCTCGAGCACCGAGAGAATGCGCGCCTCGCGCGGCATGTCGTGCGCCGTGCCGGGCACGATGCCAGCGGGCGGACGACGGAGCACCGCTTCACCGGTGGTGGTCGTGAGGTGATACGTGAGATTGGAGAAGCCGCCGGGATACTGCTCGACCGCAGTGACCTTGCCGAGTGAGGGCAGCTCGGCGGCGAGCCACGCGTTCAACCGGTCGAGTGGGAGCGGTTCGCCGCTCAAGCGCCACCCGTTTGTCGCGGCTTCCGCGGCATCCCGGCCGCCTCGAGTATCCGCCGCGCGACCGCGCTCTTGTGCACTTCATCCGGCCCGTCATAGATCCGCGCCGCGCGTTCATGACGATACCAGAATGCGAGCGGCGTTTCGTCCGTCATGCCGAGTGCGCCGTGCACCTGGATCGCACGGTCGAGCACGCGCTGCAGCACTCCGGCCACGTGGAACTTGATCATCGCGATCCCGTCGCGCGTCGCCCGCGCACCGTCACGCTCGATGCGATGCGCCACATCGAGCACGAGCAGACGCGACGCGTCGATCTCGGCGCGACACTCGGCGATCCAGTGTTGCACCGCCTGCTGCGCGCCGAGCGGCTCACCCGGTGACAGTTCGCGACTGGCTGCGCGCGCCACCATCAGCCCAAAGGCGCGCTCGCAGATGCCGATCCAGCGCATGCAATGATGGACGCGACCCGGACCGAGGCGCTCCTGCGCGAGCGCGAAGCCGTCGCCGTCGCCACCGATGCGGTTCGTGACCGGCACGCGCACGCGCTCGAAGCGCAGCTCGGCGTGGCTCGCGTAGTCGGAACCCGCTTCGCCCATCACGGAGATATTGCGTACGAGCGTCACGCCCGGCGTGTCCATGGGCACGATGATCTGGCTCGCACGACGGTGTGGCGATGCGTCTGGTGCGGTCACCGCCATCACGATCGCGAATGCGGAGCCATCGGCCGATGATGCGAACCACTTGTGCCCCGTGATGAGATAGTCGTCGCCATCGCGCTCGGCGAGCGTCTCCATCCACACGGGGTTCGAGCCGGCGAACTCCGGCTCGGTCATCGCGAAGCAGCTCCTGATCTCTCCACGCGCGAGCGGTGTGAACCACCGATCGCGCTGTCTGGCGCTGCCGTGCGAGAGCAGCAACTCCTGGTTGCCGATGTCGGGCGCCTGGCAATTGAAGAGATAGTGCCCGAGGGGACTCTCACCGAGCACGGCACTCACATGCGCGAACTCGGGCAAGGTCAGGCCAAGCCCACCGTGCGCACGCGGGAGATGCGGCGCCCAGAGTCCTCGCCGCTTCACCTCGGCACGGAGCTCACGCAATCGCGGCAGCAGTTCCGCGAATGGGCTCGCAAAGAACTGCGGCTCACACGGGATCGCGAGTTCGTCGATCACTCCCCGGACGTCGGCGAGCACTGAGGCGCCCGCACCTGTGGCACTCATTTCGCGCCACGCGCCGACGCTTCCAGCGCCGCCCACTGCTCGCGCGTCAGCGTGCCCATCCATGAGAACTGTCCGGCGCCCTTCAGCTTCTCGCCGCCGTCGATCGTGATGCATTCGCCATTGATGTACGCGGCGCCATCGGAGATCAGGAACGAGGCGAGGTTCGCGAGCTCGATCAACTCGCCCGGACGCTTGAGCGGGATGCGATCGAGCGCCGCGCCGAGCATCGCCGGGTCGGGCAGCAGTCGGTCCCACGCACCCTTCGTCGGGAACGGTCCCGGCGCGATCGCATTGCACGTGATGCCGCGTCCGCCCCATTCCACCGCGAGGGAGCGCGTCATCGCGAGCACACCGGCTTTCGCTGCCGCCGATGGCACCACATACGCCGAGCCACCCTCCGCATACGTGGTCACTATGCTCAGCACGCGACCGCGGCGCTTCGCAACCAGCCAGCGCTTGCCGAGCGAGAGGGTGCAGTACATAGAGCCGTGCAGCACGATGCCGAGCACCGAGTCGACGGCGCGGTGCGAGAGCTTCTCGGTCGGCGCAGCGATGTTGCCGGCTGCGTTGTTCACCAGCACATCGATGCCGCCGAAGTGCGACCATCCCGCTTCCATCATCGCCTCGACGGCATCCGGATCGCGCACATCGCAAGCGAGCGGGAGCACGGAACCTTCGCGATCGACGGCCGACATCATCTCATCGGCGGCGGTGCGAAGGACGTCCATGCGTCGCGATGCGATCACCAGCTTCGCGCCGAGCTCGAGGAAGCGCTCGCCCATCGCCCGGCCGAGTCCGGTGCCACCGCCCGTGATGAGTACGACGCGGTCCTTCAGGAGATCCGGTGTGAACATGAGTCGTGCGTCCGGGCGTGGGGGGGGCGGGCCTGCTACTTGATCAACACTTCGTCCCAGAGCTTCATCATGCGGCGCTGCGAGTCGATCTTCGCCCAGCGCGACTGCCAGCCGTGGGCGTCGATGGGATAGGTGACGAAGTCGAACTCCTTGCCGAGTTCCATGAGGCGCTGCACGAGTCGCACGGCGTCCTGGTACTGCACGTTGCCGTCGACGAGACCGTGCTGGAGGATCAACCGGTCCTTGAGTCCCGCGGCGTAGTTTATCGGCGCACTCACGCGGTACGCGGCCGTGTCCTCCGCGGGGGATCCGTTGAGGATGCGCGCCGTGTAGCCGTGGTTGTACTGCGACCAGTCGGTGACCGAGCACTGCGCGACGCCGCCCCGGAAGGTGCCCGGATGCTGGAAGAGCGCCATCAGCGTGAAGAAGCCGCCGTACGAACAACCGAAGAGTCCGATCTTCTGCGGGTTCACGTTGTACTTCTGCTGCAGCACGGGGATCGCCGCGATGGCCGACTTCACGTCGCGATCGCCCATCGAGCGGTAGATGTCGGTCCGCATGTCGCGACCGTAGCCTGAGCTGCCGCGATAGTCGAGCACCATGTAGGTGACGCCCTGCGCGGCGAGATACTGCGCCGTCTGTGCTCCGCCATGCGCGCCCGAGCCGGCGAAGCTCTTATGGACGCCCTGCGCGTAGCCTGCGCCGTGGATCTCCATCACCGCGGGACGGTTCGCGTTCGCGACGAGCGGCTTGTAGACGCGCGCGAACACCGGCTTGCCGCGATCATCAGGAAAAGAGATGAACTCGGACTCCGGCCACGCGATCTTGTGGAACGCATCGGTGCCCGAGCGCGTGATGCGCGTCGCGGCGGCGTTGGCGCGGAGTGGCTGCACGTAGAGATCGAGCAGCTGCGACGGCGTCGTCCAGCGGAATGCGAGCGTCGAGCCGTCCGGCGATGGCACCGGCTGGATCTCGCCTTCTCCGGCGCCATTCATGCGCGTGAGCGCACCACCGCTGAGCGGCAGTTCGTACAGGTGCAGCTCGTTCGGATGCTCGACACCGGCGGTGATCCACCACCTGTTGCCGTCCGTCGAGCGCTCGATGGAACGGATCTCCCAGTCGCCCGACGTCAACTGACGCTGTGCCCCATCCATGCCAACGAGGTACAGGTGCGCCCAACCCGTCTGCTCGCTCGTGATGGCGAGCGTCTCGCCGTCGGGAAGGAATTCCATCCATGAGCTGCCGAGCCATCCGGCGGCCTCGCCCGCGCCGCCGAACCACGCGTCGTCGTGGATATGATGGATGACGCGCTCATGCGTGCCAGACTCGGCGTTCACGAGGACGATCCACCGGTCCTTGTGATCGAGCGACTGGAACTCGACGACGAAGCGCGAACCCTGGTCGTTCCAGAGCGAACGCACGGCCGTGACCTTCTTTCCTGCGAAGAGCGCGGTGTCCGATGCCACAGCGACCGCCTTCACGGAATCCGGTGTCGCCATCGGGTCGGCCTTCACGATCATCGCGCGGCGCACGGCGACGGGCTGCCCGACCTTGGGACGCGCGGTCGACTGCTCGACGATGCCGCTCTCGTTCACGTAGCTGCTGTACGTGGTCTGCACCGTGGTGATGCGCGGCGTGATGACGTAGGTGGCGTACTTGCCGCCGACCGGCACCTCGAGCGAGGCGATGGTCTCGCCTTCCTTGAATGGGATGGTAACCGGCTGCGGCGCGCGCTCGGTGAGCATGCGGCGATACACGCTGTCGCGGTCGGACTTCGCCTTGCGCGCGAAGTCGAAGATCTCGAGCTGCTGGCGCTTCAGTTCGTCCTTCTGCTTGTCGGTGTGCACCGAATCGCTCTGCCGGTGTGCGCGCGTGAGCTGGCGTGTGACGCCCGTCTCGGGCTCCATCGACCAGAGATTGTTCTGCTCGGTCCACCGGATCTCGCGCTCGTCAGCGGTCCACTGCGGGTTGAGTTCATCGGCGCGCGAGAGCAGCAGCCTGGACTTGCCGCCGTTGCGCGACGCCTTCCAGTAGCGGAGCTCGCCGCGATGGAACCACACAGCGCGCTTCGCGTCGCGCGTGTGACGCATCTGCGTCGGGATGGAGAGCGCGCTCAGGCGCTCCACCTGCTCCACGCGACGGCCGTCGCGCGAGACACGCCACCACGGGTCATCGGGCTGGTTGCCGACGAGGATCGGCTGCGGATCGAGCGCGTATTGGAAGTAGAACCACTGGCCGTCGGGGCTCCACCGTGGCGCCGTGACGCCGCCGCCGAGCCAGCGCGCATTGACCGTCGAATCGAGCGGAATGCGGAAGTTCAGGTCGCGCGCGCTCGCGTCGAGCGCGGATTGACGGAGTGGGAGCGACACCGCGCGGGACTGTGCCTGCGCGCTCGATGCGAGTGCGATGCCCTTCACTTCACGCAGCAGCGTCGGGCCGTGGTACGGCATGCCGCCCTTCACCGTCCACTGCACACCGCCGGGCGGCGTGCCGTTGCCGTCCACGATCGTCGCGTTGCGGATCGCGAGGCGATTGACCTTGGTCGCGTGCTGCGCCGCCGGTGACTGTGCATCTGCGGCCGTCGCCATCAGCGCGACGAGGGCGAAGGAAGCGAGGACCGCTCCGCGAAGGAGGGCGGTCGCGCGGCGTTGCAGGGACACGATCGATTCTCTCCGTCAGGTGGGATCAAAGCTCGTTTACGTTACGCGCGAGGGACCCCAGGCGCTATTGCGGGCACGACGAAGGCCGGAACGCTGATGCGCCCCGGCCTTCATCGTCCTGCGTGCTTCGTCGAGCGCCAGCTCGAAGCCGACGCGCGAACGTGCCGCTTATGCCGCTGCCATTGCCGGCACCACCGCGACCGCCTCGGCCTCGATGTGCAGCTTCACTTCGTCCGACACCATCAGGCCGCCGAACTCGAGCGCTTGGTTCCAGGTGAGGCCGAACTTCTCGCGCGAGAGCTTGCCGGTGACCGCGAGCGAGGTGCGTTTGTTCCCCCACGGGTCGGTCACGACCTCAGAGAGCTCGCCCTTGAGCGTGACGGGCTGCGTGGTGCCGCGGATCGTGAGGTCGCCTTCGATCACGAGCTCATCCTGCGCGCCGCGCACGGAGCGCGACACGAACGTCAGCTTCGGGAACGCGGCAGCATCGAAGAAGTCGCCCGACTTGAGGTGACCGTCGCGCTGCTCGTTGTTCGTCGAGATGCTGTCGGCATCGATCTCCATCTGTATCGAGGTCGGCACGCCGGCCTCGTTCGTCTCGCCCGTGGCTGTGAAGCTCTTGAACTGCCCCTTCACGGTGGAGATCGCCATGTGCTTCACGGAGAACTCGACGGCGGCGTGGGTGTTGTCGATGGTCCAGATCATGGTGCTATTCCTTGTTGGTCGGTGGGGATGCTGCGGTCTAC
>JANOTV010000156.1:0-5004 GCA_031416495.1 Gemmatimonadota bacterium | reverse complement strand
CCTGCTCCGGCGTTCCCATTGCCAGGACCTGCCCACCGGCGGCACCGCCGGCGGGACCCCGATCGACGATCCAGTCCCCGCGCGTCACCACGTCGAGATTGTGCTCGATCAGCACCACGGTGTGCCCGGCCACCACCAAACGGTCCAGCACGGCGCACAGTACCTCGATGTCGCGCGGATGGAGGCCCGTGGTCGGCTCGTCCATCACGTACAGCTTGGTCCCCCCCTTACGGGCTGCCAGTGCCAACTCGCGCGCGATCTTGAGGCGCTGCGCCTCGCCGCCGGACAACGTCGTCGCCGGTTGGCCGAGTCGCAGGTAGCCGAGCCCGACCTGCTGCACCTGCCAGAGCGCCTGCCCGAGCTTCTCTTCGCGAGGGAAGAAGCGGATCGCGGCATCCACGGTCATCTCGAGCACGTCGGTGATCCGCTTGCCGAAATACGTCACCTCAAGCACCTCCGGCTTGTAGCGCGCTCCGCCGCAGGTCTCGCATGGCACGAACACATCGGCCATGAACACCATCTCCACCTCGAGCGCACCCGCGCCCTCGCACGTCTCGCAGCGGCCGCCGGGCACGTTGAACGAGAACGTGCCCGGGGTGTATCGCCGCTGCCTCGCGAGCGGCACCTCCGCGAAGATGCGACGGATCTCGTCGAACGCCTTCACGTACGTGACGGGGTTCGAACGCGGCGACCGGCCGATCGGCTCCTGGTTCACGAGCACGACCTCGTCGAGCTCCTCCCATCCCGTGAGCGAGTCGAACTCGCCGACGCGCTCGCCCAGATGCTGCCGCGCGGTGTGCTCCCCCGTGAGCGCTCGCTCGAGGGCACGGTACAGCACATCATGCACGAGCGTGCTCTTGCCCGATCCCGACACGCCGGTGAAGCAGGTGAGTGTGCCGAGCGGGATCCTGGCGGTGACGCCGCGCAGGTTGTGCTCGCGCGCGCCGGTGACGGTGAGCCATCGCGGGCCGGCCTTCCGCCGCTTCTTCGGCAGCGGGACGGACTTCGCGCCCGTGAGGTACTGACCGGTGAGCGGACTCTCGGTCGCTGTCGACGTCGGGCCACTGAAGACGACCTTCCCCCCGAGCTCGCCGCTGCCCGGCCCGAGCTCGATCATCCAGTCGCTCATGCGCATCGCCTCGAGATCATGCTCCACCATCAGCACGGTATTGCCGCTGTCGCGGAGCCGCGCGAGCAGCGCGAGCAGGCGGTCGAGGTCGCGCGCATGCAAGCCGATGCTCGGCTCATCGAGCACGTAGAGCGTGTCCACGAGGCGCGCACCGAGCGAGTTGGAGAGTCCGATGCGCTGTGCTTCTCCGCCGGAGAGCGTGCGCGTCGCGCGATCGAGCGAGAGGTACGTGAGCCCGACATCGCAGAGGAACGCGACGCGATCGCGCGCCTCGCGCAGGATGTGCGCGGCGATCGCGCGCTCCTGTGGCGAGAGCTCGAGCGTATCGACCCAGGGGCGCAGCGTTCCGACGGGCATCGCCGCGACCTCGGCGATGGTGCGCCCGCCGAGCTTCACGTTGAGCGCATCCGGCTGGAGCTTCGTGCCGCCGCAGGCGTGGCAGGTCGTCGCCGTCTGGTACTGCCTGAGGAAGATGCGGATGTACTGCTTGTACTTCTTCGGCTCGAGCGCGTTGAGGAACGGGATCATCCCGACATAGCCCTTCGCCTTGCCATGCAGCAGCCGCTCCTGCTGTTCGGGAGCGAGGTCGCGCCACGGCACGTCGAGCGGAATGCGCTCCTTCTTCGCGAACTCCGCGAGTGCCGTGCGCTTGTTCTCGTAGCGCGGCTTGGTCCACGGGTCGAGCGCGCCGTCGCGGAGCGTGCGTTCGCCGTACGGGACGATCAGCGCGATGTCGTACTCGAGCGTCGCGCCGAACCCGTTGCAGGTGGGGCAGGCGCCGCGCGGATTGTTGAACGAGAAGAGCTGCGGCGTGGGTTCAGGTGCGACGTGGCCGTCGTTGGGGCAGCGGAACGACGTCGTGAACCGCAGCGGCTCGCCCGACTCCGGCACGACGACCGCCTCGCCGTCGCCCTCACGGAATGCCGTCTCGAGCGCATCAGCCAGGCGAGAGCGCATGTCTGGCGACACGACGAGCCGGTCGGTGACGACGAGCAGCTCCTTCACCTTGGCCAGGTTCGTCGCCGACTTTTTGCCGAGACCGTCGATCTCATCGAGATGAAGGACGGCACCGTCGGTGATGACCCGGACGAATCCCTTGGCGCGCAGGTGCTCGACGATGCGCGCGTGCACGAGCTTGGCCGAGCGCGCGAACGGGAAGGCGATGTGCAGGCGCGTGCCTTCCGGAAGCTTCATTGCAGCATCCGCGGCGCGGTCCGCGGAGTCCGGCCGCAACTCACGCCCGCAGATGGGGCAGATGGTGCGCCCGACACGCGCCCAGAGCAGGCGGAGGAAATCATAGATCTCCGTCGCCGTGCCCACGGTGGAGCGCGAGGTGCGCGTCGGGTTCTTCTGCTCGATCGCCACCGCGGGCGAGAGCCCGTCGATGGAGTCGACATCGGGCTTCGGCATGCGCTCGAGGAACTGGCGCGCGTACGCCGAGAGCGACTCCACGTAGCGTCGCTGTCCCTCGGCGTAGATCGTGTCGAAGGCGAGCGACGATTTGCCCGAGCCCGAGGGCCCGGTGACCACCGTGATGGCGCGACGCGGGAACTCGAGGGAGACGTTCTGCAGATTGTGCTGGCGTGCGCCGCGCACGACGATGCGGTCCTTCATTCACCAAAACTAAACAGGGGTGGCGCGGCGAGTACGCGCCATGCGACTTTCCGGATGTGCCCATGAATGACGAGGAGGTGCTCGGCAAGGCATTCGATGGGCGCCTCGCCAGGCGCCTCTTTGCGTACGTGCGTCCCTATGGATGGCTCGTGGCGGGCGCGCTCGTGCTCCTGATGATCGAGGGCGTGCTGCAGCTCGTGCCGCCGATGATGACGCGCCGGGTGATCGACGTGGCGGTCCCCGCCGGCAACGGCGCGATGATCCGCGCGTCGGTCGTGATACTGCTCGCGGCGCTCATGACACAGGTCGCCGCCGCGTACCTCGAGACGCTGTTCACCGGCATCCTCGGCCAGCGCGTCATGCACGACCTGAGGCGCGCACTCTTCGCCAAGCTCCAGCGCCTGCCGGTGGCATACTTCGACCGCAATCCGATCGGACGGCTCGTCACGCGGGTGACGAGCGATGTGGAGTCGCTCAACGAACTCTTCACGAGCGGCGTGGTCGCCGGCCTCGGCGACATCTTCACGCTGGTCGCCATCACCGTGCTGATGGTCATCGTGGACTGGCGCCTGGCGATCGCCGCGTACGTGGTGGTCCCGGGCATCCTCTGGGTGTCGATGGTGTTCCGCGTGCGGGTGCGCGAAGCGTACCGGGAGATCCGCACGCGGCTCGCCCGGATCAATGCGTTCCTGCAGGAGCGCGTCGCGGGCATGCGCATCGTGCAACTCTTCGGACGCGAGCGGGATGAGAACCGGGAGTTCGCGCGGATCGACCAGGAGCATCTCGATTCGCACTTGCGGTCGATCACCATCTACGCGCTCTATTTCCCGGCGATCGAGATCCTGACGACGATCGCCCTCGCGAGCCTGATCGTCACGGCGGCGCCCCGCGTCGCGGGAGAAGCGCTCACCATCGGCACGGTGGCGGCGTTTCTCCAGCTCGCGCGGCGATTCTATCAGCCGCTGCAGGATCTCTCCGACAAGTACAACACGCTGCAACAGGCGATGGCGAGTTCGGAGCGGATCTTCCGTTTGCTCGATACGCCGGCCGCGGAAGGTACGGGCGCGATCGCCCTCGATGAACAGAAGCCCGTGCGGAAGGGCGCCGGTCTCGGCGTGACCGTCGAGTTCGAGGACGTGTGGTTCACCTACACGGCCCAGCCTGCGTGGGTGCTGCGCGGTGTGAGCTTCGTCGTGCGTCCGGGGGAGACGCTCGCGCTGGTCGGGCACACCGGTGCCGGCAAGACGACGGTCATCAGTCTGCTGCTGCGGTTCTACGATCCGCAGCGCGGCCGGATCCTGCTCGACGGCGTGGACATCCAGACGCTGCACGTCGATGAAGTGCGGCGCATGGTGGGCTACGTGCAGCAGGACATCTTCCTCTTCGCCGGCGACATCGAGACGAACATCCGGCTCGCGAACCCGCTGAGCACCGAGGAGGTGGCGGCCGCCGCGGCGCGCGTCGGTGCTGATCGTGTGGTCGCGCGGCTGCCCGGCGGATACCAGCATCGTTTGGGCGAGCGAGGAAGCTCGCTCAGCGTCGGCGAGCGACAGTTGCTCTCGTTCGCGCGCGCGATCGCGTCGGACCCGGCGCTCCTGCTGCTCGACGAGGCGACGAGTGCGGTGGACAGCGAAGTCGTGGCGGCGATCCAGCGCGGCCTGCAGACGCTCATGCGCGACCGAACGACGATCGCGGTCGCGCATCGGCTGAGCACGATCACCGCGGCGAGCGAGATCCTCGTGATGCATCATGGCGAAGTGAGGGAGCGCGGAACGCACCGAGCACTCCTCGATAAGGCCGGGTTATATGCCCGGTTATATCTGCTTCAGGCGGGGGAGTGGGATGCAACGGCGCAAGTGCTGCCAACAGCGTCACCCGAGACGCTTGCCGACCCCTTGGAGCGCCGGTAGTTTCCCCTTTCTAGATGCCCTATCTGCAGCTACTGGACCATCAGTTCCCGCTTCCGGCGGGCGAATCGACCATCGGCGCCTTCGACGGCGCCGATGTCCGCTTGCCAAGTGGCGACCCCAGCGCCCGTGCCATCATCGTTACCGGACTGTCCGGGACCCACATCCAGCGGGGGAATGCCGACGCCGTCGTGCTCGTGAACGGCGTCCAGTTGGGCGCCGAGCCGAGTCCGCTGCTCCATGGCGACCGGGTGGAGATCGCGGGCCATGAGTTGCGGGTGGGCGAGGACCAGAAGGGTGGCAGGACGCAGTTCGTGAGCGCTGCCGATGCCGCAGCGATCCTCCAGGCACGGG
>JANOTV010000155.1:0-6007 GCA_031416495.1 Gemmatimonadota bacterium | reverse complement strand
CCGAGCCCTGGGACGTGGCCTTCGCCGACCCGCCGTACGGGACGGGGATCGCCCTCAAGTTGGCCGAGCGCTGGCTGCGGACGCCGTTTGCGGCGATCTTTGGCGTGGAGCACGAGGCATCGCTCACGCTGCCGCACTCTGCTGATGGAACCGCACCCCGTCGTCGCGTCTACGGCATCACCGCCCTGACGATCTATCATCAAGACCAACAGGACCAGACCTGAGATGCCGAAGGCTGCACTGTACGCGGGAAGCTTCGACCCCATCACCAACGGCCACACGGACCTGATCCGCCGCTCGTTGAGCTTCGTCGACCGGCTCGTGGTCGGCGTCGCGACGAACGTCTCCAAGCAGCCGTTGTTCAGCGTGGAGGAGCGCATGACGCTCATCCGCGCCGCGCTCGACGACGACCCGCGCGTGGAAGTGCGCGCCTTCACCGGCCTGCTGGTGGAGTTCGCCCGCGCCGAGAAGGTGCAACTCGTGCTGCGGGGCCTGCGCGCCGTGGCGGACTTCGAGTACGAGTACCAGATGGCGCTGATGAACCGCCACCTCGCCTCGCAGATCGAGACCGTGTTCATGGTGCCGTCGCTCGAGGTGAGCTACGTGAGCTCGTCGCTCGTGCGCGAGGTCGCGCGCTTCGGCGGTGACATCGACCAACTGGTGCATCCGGCGGTCGCCCGCGCATTGCGGGAGAAATACCAGTCGCCATCTTTCGACGACGCACCGCGCAGCGCGAAAAACTCCACTGAGTGAGCCAGTCATGAGCCTCCACGTCAGCAAGCAGGGCGAAGTCTGCATCATCGAGGTCGAGGGCCAGCTCATCGTCGGCAACCGGCAGGAGCTGAAGCAGCGCGTGCTCGACGAAGCCGAGGGCGGCGCGCGCAAGATCCTCGTGGACTTCGCGCGCACCGGCTACATCGACAGCTCCGGACTGGGCGTGCTCGTCTCGCTCGCGAAGCGCCTGCGCGAACTGGGTGGCGACCTGCGCCTCGCGAACCTCAATGACGACCTGCAGACGCTGTTCGAGCTCACGAAGCTCGACACGCTGTTCCAGATCGCCGACACGCGAGAACGCGCCCTCGAAGGCTTCTGAATGGCAGCGGCCGAGAAGCATCTGGACATCTGCATTCCAAGCGATGTCCAGCGCATCGAGGGCATCGTGGAGCGGGTGGTGCGGGAATGTGAGGAACACCAGTTCGCGCGCCGCCAGCTCGCGCTGAACGTGCCCGTCGCGCTGACCGAGGCGCTCTCGAATGCCATCCTGCGCGGCAACCGCGAGGACATGGCCAAGCAGGTGAAGGTCCGCGCCAACGTCAGTGACCGGAGGCTCGTCCTGGAAGTCGAGGATGAAGGCAACGGCTTCGACCTCGAGGAATGCACGCAAGACCCAACCACCGGTGAGAACCTGCTGCGCGAGGACGGGCGCGGGCTCTTCCTCATGCAGCGGCTGATGGACAGCGTCGAGCGCTTCCGCAACGGCGGCAACGTCGTGCGGCTCACGCTGCGCCGGCGCTAGCGCGCGCCCGAGCGATGAGCGAACTGGTCAAGGTCCTCGAGGCGTTCAGCGAGTCGTACGCGTGCGGCGCGGTGCTCTGGACGCAGACCGCGCCCGGCGCGCCCCTCGACGTCGCGGCCACCTCGGGCGGTGACATCACCGCGCCCGAGGCGCAGGTGCTCGGTGAGGACATCGCGCCCCGCTGGCGCGACACCGCACTCGGCCGACAGGTCGTCGTCCGTATTCCTGGGCGGACGAGGGCGTGGCTCGGGCTTGGCCCCGTGGCGAACGGCGGGGAATCGGGGCGCTGGCTCAAGGTGCTCGTGCCCGTGTTCACGCAGATGCTGCAGAGCCAGTGGGAGGCGACGCGCGCGGCGGACGAACTCGCGGAGCGGTACGAGGAGATCAATCTCCTCTATTCCATCAGCGAGATACTCGGCCGCACCGTGACGCTTGAGGAAGCCGCGCGCACGATCCTCGTCGAAGTCGCGGAGACCGTCGGCGCGGAGTACGGCGCGCTGCTCGTGCACGACGAGAACGCGGGCACGCTGCGGCCCGTTACGACGCTGCGCCCCGCGGGCACGATGCTTCCGGCGCCGATCCCTCTGGATGATCCGGTCAGCGTGACGGCGCGCGTGTTCCGCACCCGGCATGCGCTGCTCGTGAATGCCGGCGTGCTCACGAGCGAGTACGAGGCGCCGTTCCGCAGCGGCGCGATGCTCTGCGTGCCGGTCGTGTGGACGACGCCCGAAGGCGGCATCCCGCTCGGCGTCGTGAGTCTCTCGGGCCGTCGCGGCGGCGAGCGCTTCACCGCGGGCGATGAGAAGCTCGTGGCAGCCGTGGGTTCGCAGATCGGCACGGCGATCCAGAACGCGCGACTCGTGCGCGCGTCGATCGACCAGGAGCGGCTGGCGTCCGAGATGCGCCTCGCGCACGACCTACAGATGAAGTTGCTCCCGTCCGCGCAGGTGGTGGCGCCGGAGGCGATCTGCGCGGCGCGTGTCGAGCCGGCAGAAGGAGTCGGTGGCGATTTCTACAACCTGTTCCGGCTCGGCAATGCGCGCACCGGCGTGCTCGTGGGCGATGTGTCGAGCCACGGATATCGCGCGGCGCTCATCATGGCGCTCGTGATGAGCGCGACGGCGATCCACGCACAGACGACAGCCGATCCCGCGGAGACCGTGCAGGCGCTGCTCGCGACGCTCGAGGAGGAACTGCGCGAGACGGAGATGTTCCTCTCGCTCTGCTACGCCGTCGTGGACCGCGACGCGCAACTGCTGCGATGGACGAACACCGGGCATCCGCACGCGTTCGTGATCGGCGCGGATGGCATCGCGGTGCGGCTCGAGGCGACCGATCCGCCGCTCGGACTCGGTCCCGATGGCCTGCACGTGAAGTCGCGTCCGTGGAACGCGGAGAGCGACCTGCTCGTGCTCTTCACCGATGGCCTGAGCGATGCGCGCGACCCGCATGGCGTGGCGCTCGGCGAAGCGCGTGTGCTCGATGTGCTCCGCGCGCGACGCAAGGAAGTGCCGTCGCGGATCGTGGATGGCGTGTTCGCGCTCGTGGAAGGGCACATGGGCCGGCAGCCCGCGCATGACGATCAGGCGATCGTCGTGCTTCGCAGCGCGCGCGTGTGAGCGACGAGTCCAGGGTCCCGTGGCCGCGCAAGCGGCTGGGCCAGCATTTCCTCAGCGACAAGAACCTCCTCGGCCGCATCGCCGATCTGGTGCAGGCGACGACGGCAGACATGGTGATCGAGATCGGTCCGGGCAGGGGATCGCTCACGGAGCAGCTGCTCAGTCGCGCGGGCCGCGTACTGGCGATCGAACTCGATCGCGATCTCGTGCCGTTGCTGCGAGGCCGCTGGCACGATGACAAGCGACTGACGATCATCGAGGGCGATGTGCTCGAACAGGATCTGTCCGCGCTCGCGGGGGGCGGTCCGTTCCTGCTCGTGGGCAACGTGCCCTACAACATCACGACGCCGATCATCTTTCACGCGCTGCGCCGTCCGCGCGCGCTGCGCTCGGTGTTCCTCGTGCAGCGCGAGGTCGCCGAGCGGGTGGTCGCGAAGGCCGGTGACGATGCGTACGGCGCGCTCTCGGTGAACGTGCAGGCACTGGCGCGCGCGGAGCTGTTGTTCGGTGTGCCGGCGAAGGCGTTCAACCCGCCGCCCAAGGTGGAGTCCGCGGTCATCCGCATCACGCCGCTGGAGACGCCGGTGATCACCGAGGCGGAGGAGGAGCCGTTCCGCGCGATGGTGCAGGGTGCCTTCGGGCTGCGGCGGAAGCAGATGCGTCGTGTGGTGCGCACGCTCTGGTCGCTGGATGCGGCGGCGGCCGACGTGGTGCTGGCGGCGGCGGGGATCGATCCGGAGGTGCGGCCGGAGACGCTGCCGGCGGAGCGGTTCGCGGCGTTGCTGCGGGCGCGCTAGCTAGACCGCCTTTTCTGCCCGGATGTCGTCTTCGTGCGTGATGGCGAACGCCAGGATCTCCAGCTCCGTGGCCATGTTCACGCCGCGGATCGTCACGCCTTCGGGCGCATGCAGCGGCACCGAGGCGAAGTTGAGGATCGCGCGGATGCCGGCCTTCGCGACGCGATCGACCAGCGGCTGCGCCGCCTCCGGAGGCACGCAGAGCACCGCGATCTGCGGACGCAGCTTCGCGATGTCCTTCTCGAACTCTGAGTCGGGGCGCACGGTGATGTCACCGAACTTGGTGCCGACCTTGGAGCGGTCGGCGTCATAGACGCCCGCGACCTTGAACCCGCGCTCGGTGAAGCCGCGATACTGCGCGAGCGCCGCGCCGATCTTCCCAGCGCCGATGATGACGACGTTCCAGCTGTGCTCGAGCCCCAGGATCTCCCGGATGGCGGTGATGAGATCCTTCACGGCGTAGCCCACCCCGCGCTTGCCGAACGACCCGAAGAACGAGAGGTCCTTGCGGACCTGCGCCGAGGTCGTCGCCCCGAAGCTGGCGAGGTCGCCGCTCGAGATGGTGGCATGCCCGTGCGCCTTGTGCTCCTCGAGGAACCGGAGGTAGAGGGACAGGCGCCGAACGGTGGATTCCGCGATGTGTTTCATGGGGTGTTTGAGGCTTGTGAAATCATTCACAAGCTACATGGGGCGGAGCGGTTACTCAATGGGCGGTTCCCCGGCAGGCTGGTCATCCGGGTCCTTACCTTTCACGGCATGGAACTGCATTCGCTGCCCTATGTCGTGGTCGACGTCGAGACCACCGGCGGCTCGCCGTCGAGCAGCGATCGCGTGACCGAGGTAGCGGCGGTGCATGTCAACGGGCCCACGGTCACACTTGCGTTCAGTTCACTCGTGAACCCCGGGCGGCCGATCCCCTGGCAGATCACGCGGCTGACGGGGATCAGCGACGACATGGTGCGCGGCGCGCCGACCTTTGCGGAGGTCGCCGGCGAGCTGGCGGGGCATCTCGTCGGGCGTGTGTTCGTCGCGCACAATGCGCGCTTCGACTTCGGCTTCCTGAACGCGGAGTTCAGTCGGGTCGCGCCCGCGCCGCTGGCGTCGCTGATCACGGCGCAGCTCTGCACGGTGCGCCTCGCGCGCCGGCTGCTCGCGCACTTGCCCCGGCGGAACCTCGACGCGGTGTCGGATCACTACGGCGTGCCGATCGAAGGGCGGCACCGGGCGTCGGGCGATGCGATGGCGACGGCGCACGTGCTGCACGGCCTGCTGCGCGACGCCTCGCACCGAGGCGTGCACACCTGGGATGACCTCGCTCTGCTGCTCGGGGCGCGTACGAAGCGCTCGACCGGCAACGATGTGACCACGGGCGCGCGGTCGCGGTGACGGGTCGGTGACGACGGGTGGCAGGTTGGTCCGTCACACGCAACGTGTGGCTCTGACCACATCGCGAGGTCGCCCAACCCATGTCCAATGCGCTAGGGGAGCACCGGATCGTGGTCCTTCTTCTGTCACCGTCATTTGTGGTCGTGACCCGCCTGCGCGCCGCGATCGGGAGCGAGTGCGAGGTGCTCTGCGCCACTTCGCTGGCGCACGCGCGGAGGCACTTCACCACGCGCCGCATCGCCGCCGCGCTACTCGAGACGGAAGACACGGCGGGCGCCCAGACCGCACCGCTCGTGCACGAGATGCGTTCGCTGTATGCCGCGCTGCCGGTGGTGGCGATCGTCCGGCGTTCCGCCGGATTCACGGCGGCGACGATGGCGCTCGTCGAGGCCCAGCCGACCGCCGTCGTGCTCGCGGAGGAGCTCGACGTGCTCTCGCTGCTGCGTTCCCTCGTGCCGCGGTTCCGCGCGAGTGAGCTCGTGGCCGACGTCTGGCCATCGCTCGAACCCGATCTCCCGAGTGCACTGCAGCCCCTCGTGCGGCTCGCGCTCGGGCTGCACCGCAAAACGCTCTGGAGTCATTGTCGCCGGCACGGCGTGGGCAGCGTGCAGGCACTCGTCATGTGGTGCCGGCTGATCGCGGTCGCGCATGCGCTGCGCACGCGCTCGCATTCCGTGGACGCGATCGCG
>JANOTV010000154.1:0-13027 GCA_031416495.1 Gemmatimonadota bacterium | reverse complement strand
CCGCCGGCGCTCCACGACCGCGCGCTGCAGGACCTCTCCTTCATCCGCCGCACGATGGAGGGAGCGTCGTCCTTCACGGACGTCCCCGGGTGGGGACTCGTGATCGTCGGCGTGACGGCGGTCGCGGTGTCGCCGCTCGCGTACGCGCAGCCGAGCGCCGGACGCTGGCTGCTCGCCTGGCTCGTCGAGGCGGTGGTCGCGGCGGTGATCGCCGTCGCATTCATCTGGCGCAAGGCGCGCCGCCGCGCCACCGCCGAGGACCGTCCGGTATTCGGTATCGCCGCACGCAAGTTCATGCTGGGCCTATGTCCGGCGATCCTTGCCGGCGCCGTGCTGACCTTCGCACTGATCGACTTTGAGACCATGTGGCAGTCCGGCACCAAGGTGCCTCGTGTCATCCCGGGCCTCTGGCTCCTGCTCTACGGAGTGAGTGTCGTGACGGCCGGTGCATACTCGGTTCGGGCCGTGCCGACGATGGGCATCGGCTTCATGTTGCTCGGAGTGGCCGCCCTCTTCATGCACACGCTGCCTGGCGACTTCATGTTGGCGATGGGCTTTGGCGTGCTGCACCTCATCGCAGGCGTGTTCATCGCATGGAGGCACGGTGGTTAAGCGAAGCGTTGCGAAAAGGGCACTCTCGGCAAAGGACGATGCGCCGGCCGCCCGCAGGCTGAAGGCCGTGACTGGCGGGGCGGGCGCGCCGCTCGCGCTCGATCGCGTCATCCACGAACGCGTGCGCCTCGCGATAGTAAGCGCACTTGCCGTGCACGAGATACTGAGCTTCAACGATCTCAAGCAGTTGCTTGACGTCTCGGACGGGAACCTCTCCGTGCATGCGCGGAAGCTCGAGGAGGCGGAGTATCTCGCGTGCAAGAAGTCCTTCGATGGTCGCATCCCGCGCACTGAGTACCGTCTGACGGCTGCGGGAAAGAAGGCGCTCGAGCGCTACCTGTCACACATGGAAGCACTGATCAAGCGGGTCGGCGGGGAATAGGCAGGCGGCGCGAGCCACCGAACAACCAGGCGCCGTCGGGTGCCTTATTCAGGAGACGATACTTTATGAAGCAAAGTACTCCGCAGATTCCCGCGCGCCTCTTGCTGCTGTGTGCGCTCATGCTCGGACTCGCCGCCGATTGGCTGCTGCGCGCCGGTCCCTGGCGCCTGGGTCTGCTCGTCTGGGTACTGCTGGCGGTCCTGGCCGCCATCGTCTGCCGCCGTACGACGGTTGGCGGCGTTGACGTCGGATCGCCGAAGGCGGCGAGCTCTTCCTGGAGGAATGACTCCTACCTCCTGTTGGGCGCGACGGTCGTCACGGTCTCGGGACTGATCGGCAGTTCCGCGGAACCGCTGTACGCCCTGACCTTCCTCGCATCGCTCATGCTCGCGGCGCTCGTCGCGTGGCATGGATGCGGACGACTCGTCGAAGTGCGGATCAGCGATCTCATGATCGCTCCGCTGCGAGCAGCGTACGCCTCGGCGATCGGTGCGCCGGCTTTCCTGATGCACGAGATGGGCTCGCTCGGGCTCAGGCTCGGCCGCCGAGGACGACAGCTCGTCGTGGGCGCGGTGCTGGCCGTCCCGCCGTTCCTGATTGTCGGTGCGCTGCTGCTGAATGCCGATCCCGTATTCGAGCGGCTCGCCGGTGCATGGACGAGCGTTCTTTTCGAGGATGCGATAGAGCACGCGCTGTTCATCGGCGCCTTCGCATGGCTCGCCGGCGGATGGCTGCGGAGCATCGCCAGGCCGGTCGTGTTTCCCATCGGGATCCCCGACGCCGATGAACTTCGTCCCAAGTCCGATTTCCTGATCGTTGCGCCGGCGCTCGGCGCGGTCGCGACGCTCCTCACGCTCTATCTCGCGGTGCAGGCGCGGGCGCTCTTCGGGGGGCCGGAGTACGTGCAGCTCATGAGCGGACTCAGCTACGCCGAGTATGCGAGGCAGGGATTCTTCGGGCTGGCGGTCGTAGCCGCCATCGTGCTCTCACTCCTTCTCATCGCCGACTGGGTGATCGATCACACCGACCAGCGCGCGGTGCGTCGCTTTCGCGCGCTGGGATGGGTGCTCCTCGCGTTGGTCGCGGTGCTCGTCGCATCGGCCGCCTATCGGATGTTGCTCTATGTGCAGTTCTTCGGACTCAGTAGCGCGCGCCTCTATGCCAGCGCGTTCATGCTTTGGACTGCGCTCGCGCTCATCTGGTGCGGCGCGACCGTCATGCGAGGTCGCCGCGATCGGTTCGGTGTCGGGGTGCTCGTGCTCAGCGCGGCGTGGTTGCTCACACTCCATCTGGTGAACCCGGACTCGCTCGTGGCGCGCGTGAATCTCCAGCGGGCGATCGACGGGCACCCGTTGGATGTCCCATACCATGCGTCACTCTCGGCGGATGCGCTGCCGGCGATACTTGCCGGCGCTCCGCTGCTCAACGCTGGGGAATGCACGGCGCTCATGACGCAACTTCATGCGGTATGGGCACCGCGACTCGAGAAACGGCGCGGCGCAGACTGGCGGACATGGAGTCTCCCCGTGGCGCGTGCTGAGGTGTTGATGGATCGATCCGCAAAGAATGTGATCGCGCGCCACTGTCGCTGATATCTGCAGTGTGCCTTCCGTGGCGGTCCGTAAGCGCGATGGTTTCGGGGGCGCTTTCGTGCCGTGCATCGAACATCCGCGGGAAGCTACCGCGTCGGATGCAGGATCTTCGCGATCTCCGTTCTCACATCACGCAGGTGGATGCGCGTCATGGCATCCGCAGCCTTCGGGAGCGCCGATGCTGTGAGCGCATCGATGTCCTGCAGTGCCGCGCGCATCGCCGCGCGCACATCCGAGCCCGACGGTGCCGGGGCCGGGTTGTTCGCGCGGGTGAGTGCTGCCTCCGACGGATTCAACCGTACATCAGCCGCGGCGAGGAACGCGCGCTGCAGGTTGCGGCGGTAGACGTTCACCCGCACGCTGCCCTGCGACAGCTCGCCCCACACACCGGTGCGAAGGTCGGCCATGAGGTCGGCCAGCGTGTACACGTCGGCCGGACGCGCCGCCAATGCCTCGAACTCCACCAGACGCTCGAGACGCGGCTGGCTCAGCAGCGAGTTCAGCACGCGCGACTGCTGCACGCGGAACCGGTCCACCGCGCCCTCGTTCTCGATACGACGCAGTATCGTAGCATCGAGGAACATCACCGGTACCTGGAATGCGACATCGTTCAGGTAGCGCACGGCCTCGTGCTGCCGCGAACGTTCGAGCGGACGGAAGCGTTCGCCGGTGCCATACCGCTGCTGCGTGTAGGCGCCGCCGACGATCGAGGCGACGTGGCCCATGTAGCGGCCCCACTGTCCGACCACCTGCCCGTACAGCGTGTTCACTTCGTCATAGCTCTCGCCCGGCTTCTCCGCCGCCGGCAGGATGTAGCTCACCACGCGCGTGAGGTTCTTCATGCCGAGCTTCGTCGCGGCCACGGCGTCGGCGTCACCGACCGCCTCGGTGTTGTTCTCAGGGTCCGCCGACGCGTCGGCGGTGGTGAATCGCAGCCACGGGAACTCATCCTGCACGCGCGCCCAGCGGTCGAGCGTCGCCTTCTCCTCGTCCGGCGTGCGGGCCGATGGGATGGCTGTGTAGCCCCACTTCACCGCGAACTTGTCGTACGGCCCGACCTGTGGGATGAGCAGGTGCGGCGGGATACTGTCCTCGGGCTGCGCCACATAGTTGAAGCGCGAGTAGTCCATCAGCGTCGCGACGTGGCCGTTCATCCGCTCGAGGAACGCGCGGTTCCGGATGGAGTCGACCGGGTACATCGCCGAGGCCTTCATGTTGTGCGGGAAGCCGATCGAGTGGCCGATCTCGTGCGTGACCACGTACTCCACCAGTCGGCCCATGAGCGAGTCCGGCATCGGCAGCTTCTGCGCGCGCGCATCGAGTGGCGAGACCTGCGTGAAGTACCAGTTCTTCTGCAGCTCCATGATGTTGTGATACATGTTCACTTCGCCCTTGAGGATCTGCCCCGACCGCGGATCCACGATCTGTCCGCCCGTGGCGTTGGCGACGGTGCTCGGGCGCCAGTAGATCACCGAGTGGCGGGCATCGAAGAGGGAGAAGTTCGGATCCTGTTCCGGCGTCGGCGCGATGCGTCCGAAGATCGCGTTGCTGAAGCCAGCTTCGCGGAACGCGTCCTGCCACTTGTTCACACCGACGACGATCCACGGCTTGAGCCAGTCGGGCGTCGCGGGATCGATCCAGTAGACGATGGGCTCCACGGGATCGGACACGGCCGCGCTGGGATCCTTCTTCACCAGCTTGAACCGGTGGATGAAGCGCACCTGCTCCGACTTGTGCACGGAGCGCGACATGTCGTACGAGCGGCTCGAGTTGAAGCCGACGCGCTCGTCGTGCCAGCGCGGCATCATCGGAGTGTCGGGGAGCTTGAGCATGCTGAACTGCACGCGCACTGTCTGCGAACGCGGCGTCACGGCCGCACCACCGCCAACGCCGCCGGGACCAGGGCCGGCCGTCAATGGCGGCCGGGCGGCACCCGACTGCGTCACCTCGACATTGATGTTCTCCGGGAACGTCCACGTGCGTTCGATCCAGCTCTTGTTGCGCACGATCCCCTCGACCGGGCTGAGCTCGGGGATGTTCGAGAGGAAGAGATCGCTCACGTCGACGACGGCGGCGCTGTCCGCGCCGTAGGCCTCGACGCTGTACGTCGCCAGCACCGGTCCCTTTCGGAAGCCAGCGACCTGCCGCCAGATGGCGGCCGTCGTGTCGGCGGTGAGGTCGTGCTCCTTCGCCCGCAGTACCACGCGGTTGCCATGGCGCTCCCACTGGATGATCTGTCGCGAGCCGCCGCCGAAGAATCCTGCCGGGTCCTGCAGCGTGGACTCGACCGGTCGGCTGATCAGCAGCATCTCCGTATTCAGCGCCGCGCCCGGGATTTCGAAGAACATCCGCTCCCCGATGCGGTGCACCTTGAAGAGTCCGGTCTGCGTGACGGCGCGATCGGTGATGACCTGGCGGTAGGAACGCGGCCCTTCGGCGCGCGGTGCAGCTCCGCCGGCCGGGGCACCGCCGGTCTGGCCCTCCTGGCCCGCCTGTCCTGCGGGAGCGGGAGTGGGAGTCGGCGCGGGAGCCGGCGTCGCGGCGGGCGCGCAGCCGGCCAGGCCACCGACGAGCGTCGCAGCCGCAAGAGAACGGAAGATTGGAATCATGTCCCTGATCGAAGGAGGAGACGGAGGTGCGGATGTGTCTTCGTATCCCTTACGGCTGGCGGCCTCGGGGCGCTGACTCGGACCATCTGCGAGCCGCTGAGTCGCATGCGTCGTGTCGCAATCGCTCAATCCTCCGGTGACTCGGCAGTCGTGGCGTCGACGTCTTCGCGCGCCGTCACATACAGGGGCGCAGGAAGGCGCGCGACCCACGACTTTTCCGCCTCGGGTAGCCTGAATCGCGCTCCGGCCTCGCGTCGCACCGCGCGCTCGCCGCCCTGCAGCAACCCGGCGCGTCGAAGCACCTTCGCTTCATGCAGCGCCACTTTGCCACTCGGATCAAGCGCGCGCGGTGCGGACAGTTCGCCGTTGGCGAGCAGGTCCACGATGTGATCGAATGACCGGTCGAGATGCGTCACCACCGCGACGTCGCGCAGCGGCCATCGACTGCGCTCGGCCATGAGGGCCATCACGCGTTGCCACGCCCCGTTGTCCGTGACGTACACCATGCCGCGGAAGATCCGGCGGTTGGTCGGCGTGCTGAACAGCGTGGGACTCAGGATCCGGTCGAGATGTTCATCCGACCGCGCGTGATCGAGCATGATCACCTCACGAGCGCGTCGTGCCCAGCGCTCGCCGGTGTGCGACTCGAAGCGGCTCTCCCAGTAGCTGTGCCCCACACCGGACGTGCCCCACGAGATCGCGAGCTGATGCGGCACGAAGTAGTTGTGCGCCACCGTGTCCGCCGCGAGGTGTGCGAGGTATCCCCAGCTGAACGCCCGCAGCGCATCGTCGCGCGCGCGGTCGAGGATGCCGTAGCCGACGTCCCATGAATGACAGTGCCGGCCGAAGCGTGCATACCGCTTCGCGATGCTGGTGTCCGCGGCGATGCTGCCGTACAGGAAGTCGTAGGGGAATGCCTTGAGCAGCGCCGCGAGCGAACTCGGGAGCAGCAGGTCGGCGGAGCGGAGCAGGGCCTCGCCCAGCAGGATGTGCGTGCCGGGTGTCCAGGCCAACGCATCGCGGGGCGTGAGGGCGAGCAGCGCGAGGGCAGCGACGACGAGGGTGGCAAGAGACAGCGTGCTCCTGGTACCGCGCATTTCCGGTCGCGTCACTCCTTGCGGCGGAGCCGCGGGCGCTCGGCCGGCGGCTTCGACTTCTTCTTGCGCTTGCCCATGCCCATCGCACGGGCGCCGAGTTTGAGGCCGCTGATGGCCGTGCTCGCCACCAGCGCGACGGTCTCCGCCGACCCATGCACGCGGCCGATCAGCGAGCTGATGTCGTCCACGCGGTCCGTGAACGTGACCACCGAGGTGCGGATCCGCTCGTTCGTGGTCCTGATCGTCTCGCGCGATTCGTCCACCATCTCCTTCACGTCCTTCGCCACCTCTCGCACATCCTGATACATGCCGGCGGCGTTCTGCGCGAGCGGCCGAAGCTCCGCGAGCAGCTCGTCCAGCTTCGTCTCCAGCTCCTCCGCCTTGCGGCGCATGGCGAAGAACGCGATGATCGCGACGACGATCAGGAGGAGTACGATGATCGAGGTGATGCCGGACGCCACGAAGACGACCTGTTCGAAAGTCGTGCGGACGGGCGGGAGCTGCCGCACGATGAGCGTGTCGGCCGTGGCCGCGATCTGGGTAACGAGCATCCTCAATCCTCTCCAGCGGCGCATCCCGCGTCAAGGATATATTGCACGCCATGCCTTCGCCCCAGTTCATCGTCGACGGTGGCCGCCGTCTCACCGGTACGATCCGCCCGACCGGAAACAAGAACGCCGCCCTCCCGATCCTTTGCGCCGCCCTGCTGACCGATCAACCGGTTACGCTGCGCAACGTGCCGCGCATTCGCGACATCGAGAGTCTCGTGCAGCTCATTCGCCAGAGCGGAGCGTCGGCCGAATGGTCGCCCGACGATGCGAACACGCTCGTGATCCATGCAAAGGTCGTGCGCGGCGACTCGCTCGATCCTGAGCTCTGCAAGGGCATCCGCGCGTCCATCCTGCTCGCCGCGCCGCTGCTCGCCCGCGCCGGCAAGGTGACGCTCGCGCCGCCTGGTGGCGACGTGATCGGTCGCCGCCGCCTCGACACGCATTTTTTGGCGCTCGCGGCACTCGGCGCCGAGCATCTGTTCGCCGAACGGATCACGTTCATGACCGGAGCGCGCGGCCTCGTGGGCGCCGACATCTTCCTCGACGAGCCGAGTGTCACCGGCACCGAGAACGCGGTGATGGCCGCCGTCGCTGCCAAGGGGCGCACCACGTTGCACAACGCCGCCTCCGAACCACATGTGCAGGACCTCTGCCGCATGCTCGTCTCGATGGGCGCGCAGATCGAGGGGATCGGGTCGAACGTCCTGAACATCGAGGGCGGCAACGACCTGCGTGGCTGCACGCACACCATTGGTCCGGATCACATCGAGGTCGGATCGTTCATCGGACTCGCGGCGGTCACGCGTTCCGGCCTCCGCATCGCCGATGCGGGAGTCACCCACCTGCGCTCCGTGCGCCTGGGTTTCGACCGGCTCGGCGTCGAGACGATCATCGAGGGTGACGACCTCGTCGTGCCGGAGAAGCAGGAGCTTCGCATCCGCTCCGACATCGGCGGCGCGGTGCCGAAGCTCGAGGACCAGCCGTGGCCCGCCTTCCCGGCCGACCTCATGTCGATCGCGATCGTGACCGCGACGCAGTGCGAGGGCATCATCCTCATGCACGAGAAGATGTTCGAGTCGCGTCTTTTCTTCGTCGACAAGCTCGCCGGCATGGGCGCGCGCATCGTGCTCTGCGATCCGCATCGCGCGCTGGTGAGCGGCCCGACCATGCTGCGCGGCGCGACGGTCGAGAGTCCCGACATCCGTGCGGGCATGGCGATCCTCATCGCGGCGCTCTGCGCGACCGGCACGAGCACAATCAACAACATCGGCCAGATCGAACGCGGGTATGAGCGGATCGACGAGCGACTCAACGCGCTCGGTGCATCCATCCGACGCGTCGGCTGACGCGTCACCCGCACCGGGTCACCGCATGACGATGACGAACCTCCCTCCGCACCTGCCCATCGCGCCGCTCGAGGCGATCGGCGTGCGCGCGTTCATCACGACGCGCGCGGCCGGCACCTTCGGCCTGCCCGAGGACGGAGAGGACCCCGAGGTCAATGCGCGCTGGCATGCACTGCAGCGCGGGCTGGTGACCGCCGGCGCGCCGCGACTCGCGTCGGCGCGCCAGCTGCATGGCACCCGCGTCATCGTGCACCGGGCGACGGATGCATGGGACGGCTGGCTGCGCATCGACGGCGCCGATGGGCACTTCCTGCCTGCCGGCGGCGCTGCCGCGATCACCATCGCGGACTGCGTACCCATCTTCATGGCGCATGAGTCGGGCGCGGCCGCCGTGGTGCACGCGGGGTGGCGTGGCGTGGCGGGCGGCATCCTCGGCGAGGCGCTCCGCGCCTTCGCTCGTGAGGGCTTTCCGGCCGAGGAGTTGGTGGTGCACTTCGGCCCGTCCATCTGCGGCCGCTGCTACGAGGTGGGACCCGACGTCTACGAGCGCCTCACGAGCTTCCCGACGCGCCGCGCGCGCCAGGTGGACCTGCGTGCGCTGCTGGCGGAGCAGGCGAAGGAACGGGGCGTCGTGCGATGGAGTGCCAGCGGCGAATGCACGCGCTGTGACAACGACCATTTCTACTCCCATCGCGCCGGCGATAGCGGCCGTCAGCTCGGCGTGATCATCTCTCGCCCAGCTTGACTGGGACTCTGCGTCCCCGTATCCTTGTGATGTTGCTGGAGACATTCCGGGCCGCGGGCGGAGTGTGGGGGAAGGTCTCCCCACACTTTTTTGTTCTCATGAGACCACGAGCGAGACGTGAACAAGGCGATTGAAGATGTTGTCAACGCTGAACTTACGCCACTTGGCTACGAGCTGGTGGAGCTGCGGAACGGTGGGTCGAAAGGGCGTCCGGTGCTCGATGTCCGCATCGACCGTCTGGACCAGCAGAAGGTGACGGTCGGGGACTGCGAGAAGGCCTCGCGCGCCATCGAGGCGCGACTGGATGCGGATCCCGGTCTGGTGTCGTCGCGGTACGTGCTTGAGGTGTCTTCGCCGGGTATGGAACGGCCGCTGCGCAACGCGGCCGAGTGGAAGCGGTTTGTGGGACGGAAGGCGAGCGTCAACAGCCTCGCGTTGCACGGACGGCAGGACGTCGAGATCGTCGCCGTTGAGGGAGTCGCTGGCGCGGAGCAGTTGCGCCTGCGTGACATGAAGGGAAATGAACATACGATCGCGCTGGCTCAGGTCACCGATGCACGGCTCGCGTTCGACTGGAAGTCATAACTCAGTTCTTTCGTTCTTATATTTTCGAGGGAGACCGGGATGGCCGGTTCGGCAGAGATCCTCATCGCGCTGCGTGAGCTCGCGAATGCAAAGCAGATTGAACGCCTTGAGCTGCATGAGCTCCTCAAGGACGGCATTCTTGCTGCGCTCGCGAAGAAGCACGGCCCCACGGTCCAGGCGGAAGTCGACATCGACGACGCCAAGGGCGACATCCGCATCGTGATCCTCAAGAAGGTCGTCGAGAACGTCGAAGACCCGATCACCGAGATCACGGTCGAAGAAGCGCGCTATGAGGATCCCGACTATCAGCCGGGCGACCTCATGGAGATCCCGGTCGACTTCGCCGAGTTCGGACGCTCCGCGGTGCAGGCAGCCAAGCAGCGCATCGTGCAGCGCGTCCGTGAGGGCGAGCGCACGAAGATCCGCGACGAGTTCGCGTCGCGCGTCGGCGACCTGCTCTCCGGCGAGATCCAGCAGATCGAGCGCGGCAAGATCGTGCTCATGCTCAACAAGTTCCGCGAAGCCGAAGCGATCATCCCGTACCGCGAGCAGAACCATCGCGAGACGTACACGCAGGGCGAGCCGATCCGCGCCGTGCTCAAGAAGATCGAGGAGACTCCCAAGGGTCCCCGCCTGATCCTCTCGCGCGCCGATGCGCTCTTCGTGCAGGCGCTGTTTCGTCTCGAAGTGCCGGAGATCCAGTCGGGTATCGTCGAGATCCGCGCCTCGTCGCGCGAAGTCGGCAGCCGCACGAAGATCGCCGTCGTGTCGCGTGATGACAGCATCGATCCCGTGGGCGCGTGCGTCGGGCTGAAGGGCTCGCGCGTGCAGGCCGTGGTCCAGGAACTCGGTGGCGAGCGCATCGACATCGTGCCCTGGTCGGCTGACCCCGAGCGCTTCGCCAAGCTCGCGCTCGCGCCGGCCAAGGTCGCGCGCGTGTTCAGCGATCCGGCCACCAAGACCATTCAGGCGGTGGTGGACGAGGACCAGCTCTCGCTGGCCATCGGCCGCAACGGCCAGAACGTCAGGCTCGCGTCTGAGCTCACCGGCTGGAAGATCGATCTCTACTCGAGCCGCGAGTGGCTGGAGAAGGGCGGCGACATCCAGCTCTTCGCACCGCTGCCGGAGGAGGAGGCTGCCGACGTGCCGCTCTCGGATATCCAGGGCCTCGCCACGGCGACGGTCGCCGTGCTCGAGTCGGGCGGCTATCGCACGCTGAATGACATCATCGACCTTGAGCGGGAGGACTTCCTCCGGCTGCCGGGCATTGCGCCCGAAGAAGCCGACCGCATCATGGCGATCATCAACGAGTTGACCGAGGAAGGCGCCGAGTCGGCGCCGGCCGAGGGCGCTGCGGCCCCGCGAGGGGAGTCGGCGGCGAGCTGACGCAGGCGATGGACGAGCTGGTCAAACGGAAGTTGCTGGGGCTCCTGGGCCTCGGTATCCGTGGTGGACTGGCGATTGTCGGAGTGGATAGGGTTCGGGAGGCGGCGCATGGCGGGACGCTCCGCTTCGCCGTGATCGCAGAGGACGCATCGCACCACAGTCGTGAGAAGGTGGAGCGGTTGCTGGTGGCGAAGGGCATCAAGACGGTGACGATCAACTCTGCGTCGATGCTCGGCGCGGCGGCAGGCAGGGAGTCCACCGCAGTGATCGGCGTGGTGGACGCACAGTTGGCCAAGGGAATACGCGCGCTCCTCGAACCGGGGAACGCGGTGCAGTCAGTCTCACGGAGGAAGGGTTGAACAAGCTTCGGGTTCACGAACTGGCGGAAGAATTCGGCATCTCGGATGACGAGGTGATGGGCATGCTGCGATCCATGGAGATCGTGGTACGCTCGCCGCAATCGCCACTCGCGGGCGATCAGGTCGCACGCGCTCGCGCCCGTTGGGAGCGCGAGAAGCGCACGCGCGCCGTCAGGGCGGCAACGCCGGAAGCGGCGCCCAGGAAGGGGCGGCGCACCGCCGCTGCCACGAGCACTGAGGAGGTCGCCGTCGAGGCGACCAAGGCAGCGACCAAGGCAGCGACCAAGGCAGCGCCCAAGCGGAAGGCCACCGCAAAGGCAGTCGAGGTCGCGCCCGAGCCGGAGCCGACTGCCGAGGAGAAGCCGACCACGCGTCGTCGTCGCGCGGCTGATGTGCAGAAGGCCGAAGAGGCCGCTGCCGTCGCTGCCGCCGATGCCGCCGTCGCCGCCCTGATTGCCGCGACGAAGGCCGCCGAGGCTGCGGCCATCGCCGCCGCTGCGGCTGAAGAGCGCGCGAAGGTCGAAGAGGCCGCGCGTGCCGCGGCCCGTGCGCGCGCCGAGGAAGCGGATCGCCAGCGCGCCGCGGAAGCGGCGGCGCGCGCTGCTGAAGATCCTGCTGCGGCTCCGTCCGCTGTCGCTCCGTCAGCACCGCCCGCTGCACGTCCCGCCGCACGTCCCGCTGCACGTCCCGCGGCGGCGGCGCCTGCCGCACCCGAGCGCCCGCGCCCCCGTCCGATCGTTCCCGCCGCACCGCGTCCGCGGTCCATCACGAGCGGCATGCCCATGCCGCCGCGTCCGATCGCATCCGCCACGCCTGGCGGTGGTCTCGGTGGCGGTCGTCGTGACGACCGTCGTCCGGCCACCGGCGGACCTGGTGGCGGCAGCAGCGCGCCGACTGGCGCGCCGTCGTCCGGACCGCGTCGTGGCAAGAAGGGCAAGCGTGTCGACCAGGAAGCCGTGTCGGCGAACATCTCGCGCACCATGCGCCAGATGGGCGGGGTCGCGGGCAAGCGTCGCGGCGGTCGCGTGGACGAGTCGGCTCGCGAAGAGCTGGCGGCGATCCGTGCCGAGGTCGCCGAGCGCGAGAAGAAGACGGTGCGCGTCAACGAGTTCATCACGGTGAGCGAGCTCGCCGAGATCCTCAAGGTGCCCGCCACGCAGATCGTCTCGTTCGCCTTCAAGCATCTCGGATTGATGGTCACCATCAACCAGCGCATGGACTTCGACCAGATCGAGCTGATCGCGGGCGAGTTCGGGTTCATCGCGGTGCGTGAAGAGGACTACGCCGCAGCGCCAGCGGAAGAGATGGTCACGGATGAGGTCGGTGACCGTAAGCCGCGTCCCCCGGTCGTCACGATCATGGGTCACGTCGACCACGGCAAGACGTCGCTGCTCGACTACATCCGCAAGGCGACGGTCGTCGCGGGCGAGGCCGGTGGCATCACGCAGCACATCGGCGCGTACCACGTCTCGCTGCCGAATGACAAGTCGATCACCTTCCTCGACACTCCGGGCCATGAGGCGTTCACCGCGATGCGCGCCCGCGGCGCGCAGGTCACCGACATCGTCGTGCTCGTCGTCGCCGCGGATGACGCGGTGATGCCGCAGACGATCGAGGCGATCTCGCACGCCAGGAACGCCGGCGTGCCGATGATCGTCGCGATCAACAAGATCGACCTCCCGACCGCCAACGCGATGAAGGTCCGTCAGGATCTCCTGCAGCATGGCGTCGTCCTCGAGGACTTCGGCGGCACCACCCTCTCG
>JANOTV010000153.1:0-7336 GCA_031416495.1 Gemmatimonadota bacterium | reverse complement strand
ATGGTGCCGAAGAGCTCGGCGCCGGTCGCGTCGATCGTGATGCCGCCGGTCGTCGTGGTGGAGATGCGGAGCTTCGTCGTGTCGCCGTAGCTCAGGTCGCCTGAGATCGCGTACATCTCGTCGCCGCGCTTGACGCTCTTCATCACGCGGTTGGCGCCCATGTACATCACCGACGGGTTGTGCGGCGAGAGATGGAACGGGGTGTTCCAGTTCCAGTGCACCGACGCGCCGATCGAGTCGACCTTCTGCTTGCCGCGGAGCTCGGCGATGAGCCTGCGCTGCGCAGGCGTCACGGCGCGCATGGTGTCGCCACGCACGACCATGATGGAGTCCTCCCACTTCAGGTACTGCGCGCGATGGCTCGGCTTGCGCATCGCGGTGCGCTGGCCGGCCGACACCTGATAGCGACCGATGTTGCCACCCTGCGACTCACCGTAGATGATGTCCGGGTTGGTCGGGTCCTGCTGCGTGACGAATCCGTCGCCGCCATTGAACGTGAACCACATCGCGTTGGTGATCGGACCCTGGCGACGGCGGCTCGGGCCACACCACGAACCGTTGTCCTGCAGTCCGCCGCAAACGCGGTACGGCACGGCCATGTCGAACGACACGTTGTAGAACTGGCCGATGGCGAATGTGTTCGGGAAGTTGTAGCTGCCGCCGTTGTCGAACGAGATGCCGATGCCGCCATCGTTGCCGACGACATGACGATCGGGATCGACGGGGTCGATCCACTGCGCGTGATGGTCGACGTGCAGGCCGATGGTCGAGTTGCGGGCGTTCTTGCCGCCCTCATCGGAGACCTTCACGGGCGTGGACGAGAACCACACGCGATCGGGGTTCTTCGGGTGCACGCGCACCTGCGAGTAGTAGAACGGACGGACGTTGTCGGTCGCGGTGCGTTCCCAGGTCCGGCCGCCGTCGGCCGAGCGATAGAGGCCGCTCAGGCGAGTCTGCGCGCGCGAGCCGGCGGCCGGCTTCGCGTTCGGCATCGTGTCGGCCTCGACCATCGCGTACATGATGTCGGGATTGGATGCTGCGATCGCGATCTCCATGCGGCCTTTCATCGACTCCGGGAAGCCGCCACCCCTCACTTCGCTCCAGGTCTCACCGGCGTCGGTGGACTTCCAGAGTGCCGAGCCCTTGCCGCCAGACTGCAGGAAGTAGGGACCGCGCAGACGGTGATAGCTCGTCGCGAAGAGCACGTTCGGGTCGCGCGGATGGATATCCACGTCGACAAAGCCGGTCGTGTCGTTGATGAACTTCTTGTTGGTCCAGGTCTCGCCACCGTCGGTGGTCTTGTAGAGACCGCGTTCCTTGTTGGTGGTCCACGCCGCGCCGAGTGCCGCGACCCAGGCGATGTTCGGGTTGGTGGGATGCACGATCACGCGCCCGATATGCTGCGTCTCCTTCAGGCCCTTGAACGTCCAGGTGAGGCCACCGTCGGTGGACTTGAAGATGCCGTCGCCGGGGGAGATGGAGTTGCGCGAGTTGGGCTCGCCGGTGCCGAGGTAGAGCACGTTCGAATCGCTCGGTGCGATGGCGAGATCGCCAAGGGAGGCGACGCCGTAGTTGTCGAACACCGGGCGGAAGGTCGTGCCGTTGTTCGTGGTCTTCCATACGCCACCGGCTGCGGCAGCGACGAAGAAGGTCTTGGACGGCGACGGAAGGCCTTCGACGTCGGTGATGCGGCCCGACATGTTCGCGGGGCCGATGCTGCGCCATCGCAGGCCGTCGATGACAGCCTGGTCGACCGCCTGTGCAGAGGCATTCGAGGCCACGAGGGCCGCGAGGGCCGCGAGGCTGGTGCAGACGGCGAGGAACCGGTGCAAACGCATAATGAAAGGTGGGAATGGGGTGGGAACGCTGCTGCTGGCCAACGCTATTGTACGGTATATGGGTTGGGAGTGTTGGCGCGGCCGGTCGGCATCTGCCTGACGGTTGGCAGAGCGCACGCCGATTATCTTCCGACGACTCGCAACGGAGGCATGTCTGATGGCTGCCGGACGCTCAAAACGTACGAAAGAGGCTCGGCGTGCCCCTATGGGGACGGATGCCAATCTCAAGCCGCGCCAGATGCGGGGGCGGACGGATGCTCCGGCGACGCCCGTGATGATACGGGAGAGGGGTGTTGTGTTGGAAGACTCGCTGCGCGACTACATCCGCCAGCGGGTCGGGTTCAAGCTCGGGAAGTTCGCGGAGTCGATCGAGCGTGTGAGTGTGCGGTTGGAGGATCTGAATGGGCCGAAGGGGTCACCGGCTGAGCGATGCGCACTGAAGGTGGTGATCACGCGGCATGAGAGTGTGATGGTGGAGGTCGTGGATGCGGAGTATCGGGTTGCTTTTGATGCGGCTTTGGATGCGGGAGAGAGGGCGGTGCGGAGGACGCTGGAGAGAGTCAAGACGAAGGCGCGACGTCGGGTTTGATGCGGGGGTGCGGGATGCGGGGGACAGGGCGTTACGGATTGCGGGGGGGGGATGGGGGATGCGGGGGTGGATGAGGGGGTGGATGCGGAGAACGCCCGAACCTAAAGGTTCGGGCGTTCTGTTTTCACCTTTTTACACCTTACCACCTTACCACCTCACCACTTCACCTCACCTCTTCACCTCTTCTCCTTTTCTGACGATGCGGGAGTGGGGGGAGGCATCAACAGCAATGCGGGAGGGACACCGAGTTCCTCTGCTTTGGGCAGGGTGCCGTCTCTCGCGTGCCTTCTTCTAATGCGGTCCATTGCGTTGATGCGTTGGACCCAGTTGATGATCTCGGCGTCGTAGCGGGCGAGGTTGTTCTGTAGCCAGTACGGGCGGTTCTCGGCGCGCCATGAGCGTTCGAAGAGTTCGCGCGTGAGGACGTAGCCGTCGCGCATGTCCTGGAGCTTGCCGTTGATGCCCGAGAGCTCGGCGAGGTCTACCCAGGTCACGGGTGTTGTGCGCGTTGAATCGATCGTGCGGCCGAAGGATTGGGCGATCTCGTCGGCGAATTGGAATTTTGCGCCGATCCAGTCGATGCGGCGGGCACCGAGTTCCATGGCGTCGAGTACGGCGGGCTCGCGGATGTGTGATTGCTCGCGGGCCTGCGCGATGAGCACGAGTGCCGACTCGGCGTGGATGCGCACGCTGCTCAGCACCGGTCTCAGGCGCAGCAGGTCGAAGACGCCTTCGTCGGACCATGGGTCAACGAAGAAGAGGTAGCTCGATGCGTCGCCGGCTTTGGACTGCTGCAGTGCCTGATGTGCGGCGGTGAGATGGCGCTGGGCGTCGTCGATGCGGCCTGTTGTGTCGCCGTGGAATTGCAGGCCGAAATCGCGCTGGAAGCGCGCGATGTCGGACTCGCCATGCTGCCAGGCCGCCGCCGCGCCGAAGACGACGCCGTACCACGCCTGATTGAAGATCGCGTCGCCGTTGTCGTCCCAGGTGGTGTTCATCATGCCGGTCGCGCCTGATGCCTGACCCTCACGCGCAAAGCCCTGGATGTTCGGGAGCGCGGCGGCGTAGTTGGGCCACACGCGGTTCCAGTTGCTGACGCCGGGGGCGATCCACGTCTCGAGGCCCGCGTCGCGGAAGGGCTTAAGGAAGCGGTCGAAGCCAGTGCGCGCGCCGTACTCCCAGCCGATGGCGATCATCCCGCGTGGCAGGTCGCGCACGAGAGTGGGATGATGCATCGCGATGTCGCCCCAGAAGAGGAACCGCTTGTCGGGGCGGCGGAGCGTGCGCTCGATGTCCTTGAGGTACTGCACGTACACGGGACCGATGCCCTCGGCCTGCACGCGCGCCTTCGTCTGACCCTTGCCCAGTTCGAAGGTCTCGTCGGCGCCGAGGTGGAGGAAGGGCGATGGGAAGAGCGAATCGATCTCGGCGTAGATGGCGCGCATGAGCTCGAGCGAGCCAGACTGGCCCGGCGCGAGCACGTGGCCGTGCGGCGTCTCGGAGAGCGGTGCGTAGATCTCGTACTTGAGCGCGTGATGGAGGTGGCCGAAGGTCTGCTGCTCGGGGATCACCATCACGTGATGCAGGCGCGCGTACTCGACGAGTTCGCGCACATCCTCGCGGCTCATCGCGCCGCCCGGCGGGGCGATCAACGGATGCGATCGGAACGCAAGCGTGTGCTCGAAGTACGGCGAGTAGACGTTGATCTTGTACGCCGCGAAGGTGCGGATCTGCTGCTTCTGGAACTCGAGCGTTGGTACGGGGCCGCGCGAGAGGTCATCGTGCACGCCGCGCCAGCGCATCGCGGGCCAGTCGCGCAGCACGGCGGGCTGCAGCCGCATCTGCGCGCTGTCGCCTGTGAAGAGTTGCTTGAGCGTCTGCAATCCGTAGAAGATGCCGGCATCGCTCTGCGCGACGACGTGCGCACCGCGCGCGTCGGCCACGAGCACGTAGCCCTCGTCACGCATCGCACTGTCGAACGCGATGCGATGTTCGTCGAGCACCGCGCGTCCGGAGCGGCTCGCGACGCGGTGCAGGTTCACGAACCATCCGCGCGCGGTCTTTCCAGCGGCAGCGCGGAGGCCGCGCTCCTTCATGCTCTCGGTGAACTCGCGCGCGGCCGCGCGGAGTTCAGGGTCCGAGGTCTCGGCCACGGTGATCCTGCTGCGGAACGGGATGGCGGCGCCGGCGCTCACGACTTCGCGGGGCGCGGGGATCACGCGCAGCTCCTGGGCGCCGGACGGCACGGCCAGGACAAGCGCGGCGAACATCATGGAGTACGGTCGGAGATGCGTCATCCCTGAATGTGGCGCGGCGTCAGCGGTAGCGACAAGCCACGCGCCGGCCCTAGCTTGCGCGTGTGGATGACTCAGCGAAGCAGACGCGCAAGGAGAAGTGGCGCCGCATCATCTTCGAACACGACACGCCTGCGGGCAATGCGTTCGATGTGATACGCATCATCGCCATCCTCAGCAGCGTGCTGGTGGTCATGCTCGACAGCATGTCCCTCTCGGCGCGCACTCACGGCATACTGATGGGCGCGTGAACACTGAGAACGCACTGCTCGCCGCACTCGAGGACGATGCGACGCTCGAGGCGGGCGGGCCGTTCCTCGCACTCGCCGCGCGCCACTTCGAGTCAACGGCCTCGGGCGACGGCGCTGTCTCGACGCCGCACACCGCCCAGCAGCTCGCCGCGCGGTTCGATGAGCCGATCCCCCGCGGCATGCGCCCCCTCGCCGAGGTCGTCGCGCGCATCGCCGCTGATGTGATGCCCGACGTGAATCGCCTCTCTCACCCGATGTATCTCGGACACCAGGTCTCGGCACCGCTCGCCTCCGCCGTGTGGAGCGAGGTTGTGATCTCCGCGATCAACAACTCGATGGCGGTCTGGGAGATGTCCCCCATCGCGACGGTGCTCGAGGAGCGCGTGATCGACTGGATGCGCACGCTCGCCGGCTTCGACGCGCGTGCCGGCGGCACGTTCACCTCCGGCGGCACGGAGGCGACGTTCACGGCACTCCTCGCGGCGCGCGCGGTGTGGCAGCCCGATGCATGGACCAACGGTGTGCGCGGCACGATGCCGGTGCTCGTGCACGGCGAGCATGCGCATTACGCGGTCACACGCGCCGTCGGCGAGCTCGGCATCGGTACGGCGAACTGCATCAGCGTGCCCGCGCGCGACTGGCGGCTCGACCCTTCAGCGCTTGCCACCGTGCTCGAGCGACTGCACGCCGAAGGCCGGCCCATTCTCGCGGTCGCCGCGACGGCGGGTCACACGGCGACGGGCGCGTTCGACGATCTCGAAGCAGTCGCCGAGGTGTGCGAACGGTTCGGCGCGTGGCTGCACGTCGATGGCGCGCATGGTGCCTCGGCGCTGCTCTCGGCGAAGCATCGCCATCGCGTGAAGGGCATCGAGCGCGCACGCACCGTCGCGTGGGACCCGCACAAGATGATGCTGCTCCCGCTCTCAGCGGGCATGCTCATCGCGCGCGACGTGAACGACATCACCGCGGCCTTCTCGCAACGCGCGCCGTATCTCTTCCATGAGAAGGCCGGCGAGCGCAGCATCGATCTCGGCACGCGCAGTTTTCAGTGCTCACGCCGCGCGGACGTGCTCAAGGTGTGGGTCGCGCTCCAGCGGCTGGGCGCGGATGGCATCGGCGCGCTGCACGACCATCTCTGCTCGCTCACGGCGTCGCTGCACACGATGCTCGGCGAACGGCCGGCCTTCGAGCGCATCCATGCACCGGAGTCGAACATCCTCTGCTTCCGGCATGCGGGCGACGATGCGTTCAACCTCGAACTGCGCGAGCGATACAACCGGTCGGGCCGCGGATGGATCACGACGACGCTGCTCGGCGGACGGCGCGTGCTGCGCGTGACGATCATGAATCCGCGGACCACGGAGTCGCACCTGGTGCGATTGCTGGACGGTCTCGAGGAAGTGGCGCGCGGGATCTGAGAGCTGGGTGTGGCGGGTAGGAGAGCGCTTAGATATCTTAGAACTGAGATGAAAACCCAGAAACCCACCGCTACCATCGCATCGCCGCAGGCTCCGGAGCCGCACGAGGCGCCGTCGATCACGGACGTGCCCACGGCCACCGCGCTCAAGCTGTTCGTGGTGCTCTCTCGCGCCGCTGCGGCGCTCGAGAAACACTCATCGGCGAGCATCGAATCGCGTGGGCTGACGTCGGCGGAATTCGCGGTGTTGGAGGTGCTGTACCATCGCGGGCCGCAGCTGCTCGGCGAGGTGCAGCGAAAGATCCTCGTGTCGAGCGGCGGCATGACTTTCCTCGTGGACCGGCTCGAGAAGCGTGGCCTGGTACAGCGCCTACCCTGCGAGACCGATCGCCGTGCCCGTTACGCCGACCTCACCGGTCAGGGCCGCGAACTCATCGGCCGGATATTCCCTGGGCACGCCGAGTCGATCCGCCGCGCCATGAGCGGGCTTGGACTCGCCGACCAGCGCCTGGTCAGCGCCCTGCTGCGTACGCTCGGCACCGAAGCCGAGGCATTGGAGCCTCCCACCGCCTAAAGCAGTGCAGGGGTTGACAACCCGGATTACTTGGCACATTATTACCTCAGTGCTAAGATATTCACGGGTGGAGGGTAATCGAATGCAGACGCTCTGGACCCTGCGGCACGCGAAGGCGCGGCATGGCATCGGGCAGTCGCAGCAGGCACTTCTCGTCCATCGCCTTCGTGGCGCCCGATGGACAGCCACTCGAGATCGTGACGGACGGCCCCGGATTCTCCGACGGCGCCCAGTAGACCGCAGCATCCCCACCGACCAACAAGGAATAGCACCATGATCTGGACCATCGACAACACCCACGCCGCCGTCGAGTTCTCCGTGAAGCACATGGCGATCTCCACCGTGAAGGGGCAGTTCAAGAGCTTCACAGCCA
>JANOTV010000152.1:0-2722 GCA_031416495.1 Gemmatimonadota bacterium | reverse complement strand
TGACCGCTCCCCCCACTCGGGTCGGGTGCGACTCAGCCGAGCATCGACTTCACGACGAACCACACATTGGCCGGCCGCTCGGCCAGCCGGCGCATGTACCACCGGTACCACGCCGAGCCGTAGCTGATGAGCGTCGCGACCTTGTGGCCCTCGGCGCGCAGTCGGCGCTGCTCGCGGTCCCGGATGCCGTACAGCATATGCACCTCGTAGCGTCCGCGCGCGAGACCGAGCGCCTCGGCGCGTGCGATGATGCGACCGATGAGAGGCATGTCATGCGTGCCGAAGATCGGCTCGCACTCGTGGGCCATCGCCATCTCGAGCATGGTGCCGGCGAGCTTCTCGTACGCGTTGTCGGTATCGCGCTTTTTCGGGAACGCGACCTCCGCCGGCTCCGCATACGCACCCTTTACGAGGCGCACCACCGGCTTGAGGGGACGCAGTCGCGCGAGGTCGGCGGGGGTGCGGTAGAGATACGACTGCAAGGCGATGCCGGTGCGCGGATGTCTGGCCTTCACCGCCTCGTAGAGCGTGAGCGTGCGGTCCACGTACGACGAGTCCTCCATGTCCAGCCAAAGGGCGGAGCCCAGCGACTCGGCGCGCGCGGCGAGTGCAAGACAGTGTTCGAGGCACGCGGCTTCGGACTGATCGAGCCCGAGCTGCGTCGGCTTCACGCTCACCTGCGCGGGGAGTCCGCGCATCTTGATCTCGCCGAAGAACCAGAGGTAGTGGTCACGCACGCCGTCCGCATCGGGGAGGGCGGTGAGCGCCTCGCCGAGCTTCGTGTAGATGATGGAGCGCCCATCCTTTACGAGCGCAGCGCCTGCGTCGAGCGCATCCTCGGGACGTTCACCGGGCATGAACGCGCGGGTGGCGCGCTTCACCACAGAGCTCCTCAGCGCGAAATCATTGAGCGACTGGCTCTTGGCGGCGGCGAGCAGGAGTGAGCGACCGATCGACATATGGCAGGCGGTTCGTGTGCGTGGTCAGGGACGAAACAGCGACGGCGTGTAATCACGCCGCCGCCGCTGTCCGCCGCCAGCCCGTCAGGCGGGCGGCGCGGCCCCAGCCGCCGCGAGCGGGAACCGCAGCGCCGCGACGATGCCGCCTGCGGAATCGTTGAGCGGCTCCAATGAGGCTTCGTCGGTGTGTGCGACCTCGGCGCCGTCGCAGAGCGCGCGCTGCACGAGCTGTTCGACCTCCGCCGGCCGACGCCGCCATGCCTCGTCGCTGAAGATCAGCTCGGAGATGGCGTGGAGCTCGACCGCCCTGGAGACCTGGTTGTAACCGACGGCGGCATGGCCCTTGGAATGCGCCTGCTCCCGGAGCTCGAGCACGCGCTCATGCTGCCGACGCTGGTTCAGTTCGCCGAGCGCGGCGCGGATGCTCGCGCGCGCTTCGGCGTCGCTCGCCGTCATCGGGAGGCCGCTCGCGACGATGGTCCGGGCGGCGAGGGTCGCAGGCATCTCATGCAGCACGCGCGCCGTCGTCTCGGGCGCTCCGCCGAGGATGATGCCGATGTCGCCCGCCGCGACCGTGGTGAGCCGCTTGAGGAGCGCACTGTAGAGGCGGTCCGTGGCCTCGCGCCGCTGGCGCTGGATGTCGTCGGTAGCCGTCGAGCCGCGCGTGCCGCCATGGAATCCGTGGCGTGGCACATCGCCCATGTGCGGGCCGACGTCGATGTTGAGGTCGCTCTCGATCCGCTCGACCTCGGAGAGCTCGCCGTGCTCGAGCCTCGCGATACGTGCGGATTCGCGGTCTACCTGCACGACGAGCGCGCGCTCACGGTCGGCGACGCGGAGCACCGGCACTATGCGCGGACCTACCTGCCAGGTGACGGAGGTCTCGTTGCCCTGCGCGAGCGAGAGCCTGAGCAGGTCGCCGCCCGCTGCGCAGAAGCATGCCAAGCCGCCCGCCATCGCATCGCCAGAGGGCAAGAGGTTCATGAGGTTCTCCGCACAGGTCTCGAACACGTCGCGCTCGGCCTGCGACGCGTCGCCCAGTGCTTCACGAGCCTGGTTGAGTTGCTGTCGCAGCACGACGCGCCAGTTCCGGCGGTCGGCCGGGTCGGACGGCGTGGACTCGATGTACGCGCTCAGCGTGAGCTCTTCGCGATGGGCGCGGATGAAACGAACCAGATCGCTGAATGACTCCATGTCACACCATCCCAGTCTTGGACGGGAAACGGAGGACGTCGGGGGTCATGATATCGCGAACCCTGGACATTCTGCCTCCGCGCAGATGACCTGTCAGCAATCTCGCACGCGGGGTGACGGCGGCAGTCGGTAAAGGCCTTAGCAGTCGTACGGAATCACCCGTAAGGGAGACGGTGCGGCGCAGAAGAGCACCTCTCTGGCGTCAGAGCACGACGATCACGCCGCGACGGTTCTTCACGTTCTCCACGTGGTGCGCGTGGTGGTAGAGCGTGAAGAGCAGCATCTCGCGTAGCGTCAGCTTGCCGAGCAGGGGATGCGGCAGCCGCAGTTTGTCGAGGGACTCGTTGTCCCAGCGTATCGTCGCCGCGCAGATCTCATCGAGCGCGGTGCGGTGGAAGGCCATGATGCGCGCACGCTCGACGTCCGGATCCTCGGGCGCAGGCCGGGGCTCGGGCGCGAAGCGTCCGGCTCCATTGCCCGTGAGCAACGCACGCCGGTAGGCCACGCGCAACTGCTCGTAGCTGCGCGAGTGTCCGTCTGCGGTGCCGTAGCGAAGCCGCAGGAAGATC